>CACYCW010000250.1 GCA_902773015.1 uncultured bacterium | reverse complement strand
GCGGGCTTCGCGACAGGCGCCGCGGCAATCTTCTTCTCGTAACGCTTGATCAGGTCTTCGATCGCCTCGATGCGGGCCTTGGCGACCTCATCGTCCTTATAGGCGACCTTGAGCGTCTCGATGCGTTCAAGAGCCTTCTTGCGGTCTCCGGCCTGAACGATCGATCGCGCGGCACCGAGCTGGGCGGTGAGCGTCAGGTAATGCTTGGGGCTCGCGGAGGCAAAGGCGTCGAACGCCTTGGCGGCCTCGTCATACCGACCCAGAGCCTCAAGGCACTGCGCCTTGCCGACGACAGGGATGTCGGTGAACCCGTCCGGGGCCTTGCCCTCCAGAGACTCGTACTGCGCAAGGGCGTCCTCGTAGCGACCGGCGTCGAAGTAGCTTTTCGCGAGGCGCAGCGTGAGTGCGCCCGCCGTCGGCGTGCCCGAGAACTTGCGCACCGCGTCCTCGATCTCATCGATCGTGTAGGCGTTCACGAGCGAATCGGAGGCCGCCGCACGGGTTGCGGCGCGGTGGTGCTTCCAGCCGTACCAGCCGCCGATGGCGATTGCAGCGACCAGCAGCCAGATGACGGTCTGCTTGCCGTCCTTCTCCCACCATTCGATCAGGGGGAACAGCTCGGGATTTGTCTTCAGGTTCATTCGGTTCGTCCTTTCTCCTCGTAGAGGTCTGCCCATTCGTTAAGCGTCTTCTCGCTCTGCTTCTCCGCCCGCAGCACGATGCGGTTGTAGTCGAGCGCGTCCAGGAAATCGCGATTGTAGATGAAGCGCTGCTTGCCCTTCTTCGGCGACGCGGACAGGCGCTTGATCGACTCCATCAGGAGAACTGCCGTGAAGTAGGTCGCCTTCGGTATCTTGAGCGCGCTCATCATGTACTGCATGATGCGACGGCCCGCGCCGTCCTTGCGCTCCTTGCGCAGGGGCCCGGTCATCAGGACCGCCGCGCGCAGCCCGTTGGAGACCTCGATGCCCTTCCCGGACATCATCCGCTCGTACTCGTCGAGCACCTTCAGGTAGCGGAACGCCGACGACTTCGCGCCACCGTCGGAGTCGATGAACGCACCGAGCTCGGGAATGAGGTCGCCCAGCATCCCGCACTCGTACATCTGGCGGAACGCCTCCTCGCTGTGCGCATAGGTGAACAGGCGGAACACCTCCTCGCAGACGCGCGGAATCGCCGCGGTGAGAATCGAGCGGTGGTACTTCCGCATCGCCGCGAGCGTCTTCCTCTCGATGCGAAAGCCGAGCCGCGCCGAGAACTTGATCGCCCGCATCATCCGCACCGGATCCTCCTGGAAGCGGATCTCCGGGTCGCCGATCGCTCGGATGACCTTCTTCTTGATGTCCGTCATCCCGCCGACCCAGTCGATGACGGTGAAGTCCTTGATGTTGTAGAAAAGGCCATTGACAGTGAAATCACGGCGGTAGGCGTCGGTCTGGGGCGTGCCGAACGTGTTGTCCTCCATCGGGCCTTCTGCGGCGTGCTCGATGATCTCGCCGACCGTCTGGGAGTTCTGGCGGAAGGTCGCCGTCTCGATCACCTTCTCGCCGAAGCGGACGTGCGCGAGGCGGAAACGCCGCCCGATGAGGAAGCAGTTGCGGAACGCGCGCTTCACCTCGTTGGGCTTCGCGCTCGTGCCGACGTCGAAGTCCTTCGGCGTGTGCCCCATCAGAAGGTCACGAACGCCGCCACCCACTAGATAGGCCGTGTAGCCGAGCGAGGAGAGCCGGTAGAGGACCTTCAGCGCATCCGGATCGATGCTCTTCCTGGAAATGCAATGCTCCGATCGCGCGTACACGACCGGCTCGTTTTTCCTCGCTCTTTTCAGGAAGCCGAACATTGGCCGCATATTATACCAATTATTACCCCTTGCCCGCAAGGGCATCAATGCGCCTTTGCGAGGGCCCGGGCCTTGCCCTTGGGCCGGAGGCGGGCGATGAAGGCGTCGATCGCCGGCACGAAGATGATTCCGACGAGCGTCGCGGCGAGCATGCCGCCCATCGTGCAGATGCCGATCGCCCGCATCGCCCCCGCGCCCGCCGCGCGCGCGAAGGCGAGCGGCGCGACGCCGATCACGAAGCTCCAGGCCGTCATCAGCACGGCCCGATACCGGAGTGTCGCGCCTGCGATCGCCGCGACGTCGGGTGCCCGCCCGGCCGCGCGTTCCTGCCGCGAGAACTCCACCATCAGGATCGCGTTCTTCGCCGAGAGGCCGATCAGCATCACGCAGCCGAGCTGCGCGTAGATCGACGATGGCGTCTTGGTGATCCAGAGGGCGACGAACGCCCCCGTCAGCGCGAAGATGACCGACAGCATCACGCCGAGCGGCACCGCCCAGCTCTCGTACTGCGCGACGAGGAAGAGGTAGGCGAAGAGAATCGCGAGCGCCATCAGCCAGACGAGCTTGCCCTCGTTCTCCTTCTCCTGGAGCGCCACCGGGCCCCACTCGATGTCGAAGCCATCCGGCTTCTCGAGTCCGTCGAGAAAACGCATCACCTCGGACGACGAGACGCCCTCGGCCGGCGTGACGTCGAACCACGCCGCAAGCATCTTGTTGTAGCTCATCGTCTCGCGCGTGCGCACGACGTACTCGAGCGTACCGAGCGAGGAGATCGGCACCGAGTCGCCGTTCGGCGTCGGCACGCGGATGGCCTCGATGTCGGCGACGCCCCCGCGGAAATCCGGGTCGTTCTGCAGCTTCACCTGGTAGACGCCGCCCTTCAGGTTGAAGTCGTTCACGTAGTACGAGGCGAGCTTGTTCTGC
>CACYCW010000249.1 GCA_902773015.1 uncultured bacterium | reverse complement strand
GGACGAGGAGAAGACGGCGGAGGCGTGGCGCGGCGGCATGTACCACACCGGCGACATCGCCTGGAAGGACGAGGACGGCTACTACCACTACGTCGGTCGCGCCGATGACGTCATCAAGTCGTCCGGCTACCGCATCGGTCCGTTCGAAATCGAGAACGTCATCATGGAGCTCCCCTACGTCGTCGAGTGCGGCGTCTCGGCGGCGCCTGATCCGGTGCGCGGCCAGGTCGTGAAGGCGACGATCAAGCTTGTGAAGGGCAAGGAGCCGAGCGAGGAGCTCAAGAAGGAGATCCAGGACTACGTCAAGAAGCACACGGCGCCGTACAAGTATCCACGCATCGTGGTCTTCAGGGACGAGCTCCCCAAGACGGTGAGCGGGAAGATCCAGCGCAAGCTGCTCTGAGTCAGAGCGAGAAAGGAATGATCGCCATGTCCGTCCGGATGACAGGAACGATGCTGCCGGGAGTGCTCGCGCTGTCGGCGTTGCTGACGGTGTGGGCGGAGTTCGTCGTCGCGCCTGTTCCGCAGAACGTGCCGGAGCTCCTGAAGAGCGAGCGCGGCGAGCGGATCGACTCGCCGGAGATGTGGGAGAAGGTGCGGCGTCCCGAGCTCGTGCGGATTCTCCAGACGGAGGAGTATGGCGTGAGGCCCGTTGATCGTCCGTCCGACCTGAGCTTCGCCGAGACGCGCGCACCCGAGTCGGCCTGCGACGGGAAGGCGATCCGCAAGCGCGTGCGGACGACGTATTCGGGACCGGGCGGCGCGTCGCACTTCGACTTCTCGGTGTGGATCCCCAGGGCGAACCGTCCCGTCGCCGCGTTCGTCCACTCCAGCCCGCGTCCGGCCGAGACGGCGGCGGACACCGACGGGCCGCGTCCCATCTACTGGCTTCCAGTCGATGACATCGTCTCGCGCGGCTACGCGGTCGTAGCCTACTGCAACCAGGAGGTGGCGCTCGACTGGCATCCGTTGCCTGATGTGCCCACATCGGGGGTCTTCAAGGTGTTCGGTCCGGCCGATTTCACGAAGCGCCGTCCCGATGAGTGGGGCATCCTCTCCGCCTGGGCGTGGGGCATGAGCCGCATCCTGGACTGGATCGAGACGGAGCCGCTCCTCGACGCGCAGCGCGTGGCGGCGGTGGGGCTCTCGCGCAACGGGAAGGCCGCGCTTGTCGCGGGCGCGTTCGACACGCGCTTCGCGATGACGATCTCGTGCTGCTCGGGCTGCTCCGGCGCCAAGCTCAACCACATGGACAACTACGGCTCGGAGCGGATACGCGACATCCTGGTCGCGCACAAGTGGTTCGCGGCGGGCTACGGCAAGTACGTCGACCGCGACAAGAGCCTGCCGTTCGACCAGCACTTCCTCCTGGCGCTCGTCGCGCCGCGTCTCCTGTACGTGTCGAGCGCGACGGAAGACGCCTGGGCCGGCCCGCGCGGCGAGTTCGCCGCGCTTGAGCTCGCGTCCCCGGTGTGGAACCTCTACGGACTGCCGGGGCTCATCGCGCACGGATTCCCCGCGCCGAACCACCCGCAGGCGATGGGACATCTCGGCTACCACCTTCGCGAAGGCTTCCATGACATCACGCGCTATGACTGGGCGCGCTACATGGACTTCGCCGATTCCCATGGCTGGAACCTCAAACGAAAGGGAGCAAGATGAACAGGCGCGAATTCTTGAAGACCGGGGCTGGCGGCGTCGCCATGGCCCTCACCGGTTGCGCGACGGGCGCGAAAGACGACGGCATCCGCAACGTGCGGGCGGAACCGTCCGAACTCCAGGCGCGGAAGCGCGCGGCGCTCGAGGCCGCCGAGGAGCTCGGGCCGACGATGACGAACGTGGATGTACGTCGCCGGCGCGAGATACCCGGCAAACGCGCGGCGTTCTATCTTGATGACGTGATGTTCCTCTTCGTCGATCTCGTGCGGGAGAATCCGAAGTCCTGCTGGGATCACTTCCTGCTCAGGGCGTTCAAGGACGCCCATGAGAAGTACGGCATCACCGCCCAGTTCAATGTCTTCTACCGCAACGACTTCTTCTACGGCGCGCGCGGCGCCGAGTTCACCCTCAAGAACGTGCCGGCGAAGTGGCGGGACGAGTTTCAGGCCGCGAAGGACTGGTTCCGCTTCGGCTTCCACTCCTACGCCGAGTTCCCGGACTATCCGTGGATCAACGCGAGCTACGACGACGTGAAGTTCACGTGGGAAGCGATCGCGCGCGAGGTCGAGCGCTTCGCGGGGCCCGGGATGTTCGCGCGCGCGGTGACGCCGCACTGGGGGCCGATGTCGAAGGAGGGATGCGTTGCCCTCAGGGACTGCGGCGCGAAGGCGATCTGGTGCTCGGCCGGCAAGCGCTACAAGTACACGGGTGACCGCACGGTGCTGCCGTACGGTCACGGCATGCGCATCGAGAACCAGCGCAAGCCGGAGACGGCGATGTACTGGCGTCCCGGCGGCGGAGACGACATCAGCGTCTCGGCCTGCGGCTACAACCATCTTCTGCCGGAGCAGGTGAAGATCACGCGCGGAACCTACAATTGGCTGCACGACCGGGACACCGGCTGCAACTTCATGACGTTCGGCTGCGGCGCGCCGTGCCTCAATCTCTACCGCCTCGAGGACATCCCCGCGCGGATGAGCCAGGTCATCGGCAACGAGTTCCTCATCCACGCCACGCACGAGGAGTACTGGTTCAAGCACTACTTCGCCTACCAGCCCGATTCCCGCGAGAAGCTCTTCGCCTCGTTCAAGGCCACCTACGAAGCCGGCTACAAGTACTTCTTCATCGAAGACAAGATTGACTGGTGACGGGAGAGGCAAGACGCGCCATCCGGTGAAAGGCGGCATGAACCGAAGGGAATTCCCGGCTCTACCTCGGCAGCCGGCTTGAGTCGTTCCGCTGTGAGTGGGAGAAGAACGGACGCAGGGAATCGCCGAACTACCTGTCCCCTAATCGCATTCCCAGAGCGCGCAAGGCGCAGATTCCGGCGTGCGCCGATCACGAGAACTGACACCGACCCCGTTCGCCTACGGTCGCCTTCGGCGGTTGCCGCGGCAACGCGGGCGGGTCATTGCGTGGGGGCGTTGCAATGTGATATAATACAGGAGTTCATTTCATCGCATTAGGAGAAGACAACGTGATACTGCTGCTCGGCTCAGAAGCCTATTCACCGTTCCGCATGGATGCCATCCGGGATGCCATTGCCAAGCTCGACCCCGATCTTGGCCCCATCAATCTCGACGCGCGCTGGATCTACGCTCTCCAGACAAGCGGCGAGGCGTTCGACCCCGAGGAGCTCAAGCGCGCCTCCACGCTGCTCAACGCCGAGGGCGCTTGCGACGCCGCGGACTTCTTCGTGACCCCCCGCAAGGGCACGATCTCGCCGTGGAGCTCGAAGGCGACGGACATTTTCCGCAACTGCGGGCTCAAGTCCATCCTGCGCGTCGAGCGCGGTATCCGCTACATCGTCACCGGCGGCTCCGCGTCACGCGTCTCCAGTCACGACGAGGTCTACGAGGACGGTTCGCAGCCCGCCGAGGCCGAGGAGGCGTTCGTTCCGCCGAAGTGGGCGGCGGCGCTATACGACAAGATGACCGAGGGCGTCTACGACTCGATTGACGACCTCTTCGACGTAGACGAGCCACGTCCCGGCCGCACCTACGACGTGCTGGCTAAGGGCGTTGGGGCGATTCGCGAGGCCAACGAGGAGCTCGGGTTGGCGATCTCCGAGCCGGAGATGAAGTATCTCGCCGAGAGCTTCCGCGCCGCTGGGCGCAACCCGACGGACACCGAGCTCACGATGTTCGGACAGGTCAATTCCGAGCACTGCCGCCACAAGATCTTCGGCGCCGAGTTCATCATCGGCGGACACAAGCAGCCGCAGTCGCTCTTCGGGATGATCAAGAACACCCACAAGAAGCGTCCGAAGGACACGCTCTCGGCATACAAGGACAACTCTGCGGTCGTGAAGGGCTTTCGCACGGACGTCTTCGCGATCGACCCGAAGACGAACGCCTATTCCTTCGCGAAGGACCAGCTCGACCAGCTCATGAAGGTCGAGACGCACAACCACCCGACGGCGATCTCGCCGTTCCCGGGCGCGGCGACGGGCGTCGGCGGGGAGATCCGCGACGAGGCGGCGACGGGCCAGGGCTCTCGTTCGATCGCGGGCATCTGCGGTTTCATGGTCTCCGACCTGCACATTCCGGGGTATCCGCAGCCGTGGGAGCGCATCTTCGCCGACTTCCCGGCGCGACTGGCGACGCCGCTGCAGATCATGGTCGACGGACCGATCGGCGGCGCTGCGTTCGGCAATGAGTTCGGACGTCCGCAGCTCTGCGGTTTCTTCCGCACCTACGAGGGTCTCGTGGCGGGCGAGCTGAGGGGCTATCACAAGCCGATCATGCTCGCGGGCGGCATGGGCGTCATCCGCCACAGCCAGGTCCAGAAGAAGGCGGTGTCGAAGGGGGCGCTCATCGTGCAGATCGGCGGCCCGGCGATGCGCATTGGCCTCGGTGGCGGCGCGGCGTCGTCGATGATGACGGGCACGAACTCTGAGGCGCTCGACTTCAACTCCGTGCAGCGCGGCAACGCCGAGATGCAGCGCCGCTGCCAGGGCGTCATCGACGCGTGCAGTTCGCTCGGCAAGGCGAACCCCGTCCTCTCCATCCACGACATCGGTGCGGGCGGGCTCTCGAACGGGTGTCCCGAGCTGGTCGAGGCGACGGGCGGCCGGTTCGAGCTCCGCAAGGTCCACAACGAGGAGCCGGGGATGAGCCCGATGGAGATCTGGTGCTGCGAGGCGCAGGAGCGCTACGTGCTCGCGCTCCGGCCGGACGCACGGGAGTTCTTCGAGGGGCTTTGTGCGCGCGAGCGGTGCCCCGTGGCGTTCATCGGCGTCGCGACGGGCGACGGGCAGCTCATCCTCTCCGACGAGCACTTCGGCGACCGTCCGATCGACATGGACATCAAGGTGCTGCTCGGCAAGCCGCCGCGGATGGTCCGCAAGGTGAAGCGCATCGTCCGCAAGCATCTCTTCACGAATTTCGAGGGTGTGAAGCCGATCGACGCGCTGACGCGCATCCTGCACCTGCCGGCCGTGGCGGACAAGACGTTCCTCATCACCATCACCGACCGCACCGTCACCGGACGCGTCGCGCGTGACCAGATGGTTGGCAAGTACCAGTTGCCGGCGGCGGACTGCGCCGTCGCCACGATGGGCTACCGCACGAACGAGGGCCAGGCGATGGCGACAGGAGAGCGTCCGATCATCGCGCTTCTCGACGGCCCCGCGTCGGGCCGCATGGCGGTTACTGAGGCGATCACCAATCTCGCCGCGGCGGATGTCGGCGACATCTCGCAGATACGCCTTTCCGCCAACTGGATGGCGCCGTGTGGTGAGCCGGGCGAGGACGCGATCCTCTACGACACCGTGAAGGAGGTGGGGCTCAGGTTCTGCCCGAAGCTCGGCGTCTCGATACCCGTCGGCAAGGACAGCTGCTCGATGCACACGACGTGGGCCGACTCGCGTGGCGTGCAGCAGAAGCAGGTCGCGCCGCTCTCGCTCGTCGTCTCGAGCTTCGCGCCGGTGAAGGACGTGCGGCTGACGCTCACGCCCGACCTGAAGGACGACCTGGCGATCGACGAGGCGAGCGGCCTCATCTACGTGAACCTCGGCCGCAGGGGCGAGAGCCCGCTCGGCGCGACGGCGCTCGCGCAGGTTTACGGGCAGCTCGGCAACTCCCATGCGGACGCCGACCCCGCGCTTCTGAAGCGCTTCTTCAACGCGATGCAGAAGATTGTGAAGGGG
>CACYCW010000248.1 GCA_902773015.1 uncultured bacterium | reverse complement strand
CTCGTCCGTCCGTGGCGGACTTGTCCCCGACACGGAAGATCGTGGTGGACTTCGGATGGTCCGAATAGGAGAACGCCCATTCCTGGAGCATGGCACGGTCGGCCTGGCCATCGGGAAATGTCGCAGTGGCAAGCGCACGAAGATGTCCCTTTAAGCGCGCATCGTTCAGACGCGAGGAGACCATGGCCTGCGGGCTGCGGTCGAGCAGCGCGACCGCGCGGCGCGCGAACGCGCAATGGCGTTCGAATGTCGCACGGTCAAGACGATCCAGGGCGGTGCGGGAGACGATCACCGGCTTCCAATCGCCCCGTGCCGAGTACCGAAGCGCACGCGTGACATCGAGGCCAAAGGCGCACCACGCCACGTTCGTGGCCGTGCGCGCGTCGCCCGCGGCGTCGACTGCGGCCTGCGCCTTCGCCACCAGCGCCTGAGCCCTGTCGTAGAAGGCCTCGTCGAACGGCAGTTCCTCGTAGGTCCGCGCGTACGTCCAGGCCTTCTTGCTCTCGTCAATCGGAAACGACTCCATCAGGTCGATGTAGGCGAGGATGTGCGGTGCGCCGGCACCGTAGTAGGCGGTCGCGAACTTCTCGACCAGCGGGCGCACGGGCAGGTCGGGGTTCCACATCAGTTTCGAGGCGAGCCACCCCTTCAGCGATGAGAAGTTCGCCCAGTCCCCGTAGATGCCCTCCTCGTAGAGATGCTGCACCCCGTTGTCGCGGAAGAACCGGATGTTCGCGGCGAGCGCCGAGATGTTCGGCTCCGGCGCGCACGTCCCCCGCCAATTCGCCGCGTAGTCCCACACGAACAGCTCCGGCGTGATCTCACGCCACTTCCGCACGCGTTCGCGGAAGTTCACGTTCTCCTCGTTGCGGTTCACCGCCATCGGCTTCGTGAAGTCGCATTCGATCGTGCACAGGCACACCATCACGTTCCGCCGCGGCCGCGCCAGTTTCGGCGGCTTTCGCGAATACATGTCCGCAAGCGTCTCGATCACGACGTCGGGGTGCCGTCTCTCGACCGCCTCCGCGATGCGGTTGACGAACCGTATCACGCTGCCGGCGTGCGACTCCTCCTCCTCGTCGACGGCCGCGCAGTCCGGACACTCGCAGTAGCCGTTCCAGTCGTCCTGCGACAAGCCGTAGTAGCGCGTCATGCGCCGCCACTCGGCCGTCTCGGCCTTGTTCGCCTCGATGCGCGCGAGCACATTCGAGAGCGCGATGCGAAACACGTCCGGGTTCGAGAGGCAGAGCTGCGCGTGATCCCTGCGACGCTTGCCGTTCACCAGCGAGTAGTACTCGGGATGGGTGTCGAAGTATTTCTCGGCCGGCACGAGCCGCCCGAACGTGTGGCAGATCTGCAGCACACGGTCGAACGGCGGATACCACGAGCCGAACGCAACGCTGGGCGTCGTGCGGTTGTTGCGCAACCGAGCCGAGAAATCCTGACCGCCGCCCCAGGTGACGGACGACGACTGGTGGCGGACACCGAACGCCGGGCGCTGGCGATCGTCGAACCCCGTCGGCACGGCCAGCGCATCAATCCTCGGCAGGGAGGTGAATTCGGGCGAGCACCACATGACGCCGCCGAAGCGCTCGAGAATCTCGTAGACGCCGTAGAGCACGCCGCGCCGACCGCCCGTCACCAGCAGATCGCCGTCCGGACCGGCCTTGAGCGCGAACCCGTCGTCGCCCAGCCAATCGTCCGCCGCGATCCGCACGCGCACCGCCGGCGGCGGCACGTCTTCGCCGGGAACGATCTCCAGGCGCACGCCGGTGAGGAGCTCCGTCCACCGCTGCATCTCCTCCGCGGCGTAGCGTTCGCTCGGCGCGGGATGCTCCCGCGTCACGATTCGATAACGCGCCGGCCGACCGCGCTCCGCGATGACCAGCTCGCCCGCGCCCGCCGCGCACCCACAGGCGATGCCCGCCGCCAGCAACAGCAGCCTACATCTCGTCATGCCCTTGTCCTCCTGGTGACGCACCTTACCTAACGATCAGAAGGGAGCCGCGCTTGATCAAGTGCAACACACCGTTCACGTTCACGAGCTGACGCTTCATCGTGGGCTTCCCGTTCACGGTTAGCGACCAGTCCTGAAGATTGTCCTGACCCGTGCAGTTCACATAGTTTCCGGGCAGGGCGATGTCGGCGGCGTCGGAGGCGTTCAGCACCTCCAGCGCGCCGTCGGCCGCGAATGTGAAGCCGTCGATCGTGCCCATGCCGTTCGCGTCGATGGCGAGCGCCGGCAGCTCCAGCCCGTCTTCTGTCGCGAGCGTCGCGCCTGCCGCCACAGAGACGGAACGCACGTTCGCAAGCGAGGAGAACGTCGCAGTTTCGCCTGTCGCCGAAAACGCATAGCCCGTGCGCCCAGAAAGCGGCCGCTTGAGTGTCGCGTTGTTCGTGAACGGCATCGCATCCGAAAGCCACAGGTTGCACCAGTACCAGCCATACGCAGATTCTCCCGCCGGGGCTTTGACAAAGCCGCTGGCCTGTCCTTTCCCGTTCGTGTAGGAGTAGTCGAAATCAAAGCCGCCCGTCTCGCGGTTGTCGTAGATGGGGTTCCAGTGGATGCCGTCGGTCGAGCCCTCCCAGACCGCATATTTCGGCCAGTTGTTACGACTGTCAACGTTGCCCATGGTCTGGAGATCGAAGTGGGTGATCGGCGGCACGCCGTTCGGGAGTCGCATCACCAGCGTGATCCACGTCCCCGGCTCGGACATATGCGGCGCCGTAGTGAACTTGAGATGGTACCGGTGCGGCTGTCCGCTCTTCGTCGAGCCCCAGTCGTTGAAGTAGCCCTCAATATCCACATAGGTCGCGTAGTCAGCGTCCTGATGCATGTAGCCCACCGCCGTGCGCGCCGTGCCCCACGGCCAGTCTCCCGAATAGCCGTAGGCGACCTGGCCCGGTTGGAGATCGAGCGACGGGGCCGCATAGGCGTTCGTCTCGACACCATACGAATAGGGATCGGGATGGACGGGAACGAGACCGATGTTCTGACGCGTTCCAGTGGCATCATACAAAGCCAGCTCGCGCATGCTGACCTCCTTGTAACTGGTGTTGTAGCTGACGCCCAACTGGCATATGGAGTAGCGGAACCATGTGAAAGGCACGTTCTCCTTCTTCTCCACGAGCAGTGTGCCGTTCTCGACCCTGAGGTCACCCGAGAACGTCAGGTCGCGCGAGAGCTTCCACGTGCCCGCACCGCGCTTCGTCACGGAGAGCGTACCCGCCCCGTCGGAGATGTCACCGGCGAGGTTCGTACAGACACCGCCCCCGTCCAGGACGAGCGTGGGCGAGGAACCCGCATCGCGCGCAGAGATGCCGAAGAACGCGAGCCGGGCGGACTCCGTTCCGTTGCTGAGCGTACCGCCAGCGCCGGCGAGCACCATCTTGCGCGTATGGCAGGCCGCCGCCTCGTCGCCCACGTAGGCGAGCGTCGCGGCGTGCTTCGCGTTCGTGTGGCCGAGCGTGAGCGAATAGTCCTCCCAGGCCCCTTTCGTCACGGCGTCCTTGTCATCTGCCGTGGGCTGCGTGGCGGGGCCGAATGCGCACATCACGCCCTTTTCCGTCAGCGACTCGAACGCGAGCGTCCCTTCCGCCGCCGTCGTGCCGCCGATGTGCATCCGCGCGTCATGGTGGGCGAAGCGCCAGGTGCCCGATCCTCCCTTCGTGACGTGCATCGGGAAGGACGTATCCCCTTTTTTCAGTCGCGACATTCCGCCGGCCCAGACGCATTCCGTGCGGTTCGAGCCGTCAAGGAAGAAACGTCGCACGTTCGGCGGCGAGTTGGCGTCGGAATACGGAGCAAGAGAACCCGTGAGCGTGAGACCGCCGTTCGGCCCGCCATCTATGAACAGCGGCATGGATGCCGAATAGGTCGAGAGCGCCTTGCTCGTCGTCTCCCCGTCGCCTAGATACCGGAAGCCGCCGCCGCCGTTGTGACAGAGCATCTGGGTTCCCGCGCCAATGGAGCCGGGCTCGTTGAGATTACCGAACTTCCGCACGAGGATCGTCCCGGCGCCGTTCGGCCGATACAGCCCCCCGACCGCGTTCCGATCGGCTCCGCCATTGGATGTCGTTTGCGTGATGACCGTGTTGTTCGTACCGGAAAGGAGAATGTTGCCTCTCATCCAGAAGCGAACGCCGCCACCGACATCGCCGGCGATTTCGGAATCGGTGTAGCCAGAATAGGTGTAGGGGTAAACGTCGATCACATGGCCCGTTCCCATTGAGCGCGTGGTGTCGTTCGTGATGAGACTGCCTTTCGCCGCGTAAATATGGTGGAAGTAAATCTGACTGCCGCTCGCCGGCGACTTCGGCATGAACACGGTCGCGCCGTTCGAGATCACGAGCGAACCCACATACTCGTTCTTCGTGATGTTCTCGGGGTAGCGCAACGTACCGGCCACGACCTCCGCGTTCACCGCATAGCGGTAGGCGTCGGTGTCAGCGCTCAATTCAGTATCAGCCGGACCGAGAACAAGCATTCCCGCCCCCTTCTTCACGAGTGTGCCGTAGCCGCGCTTTTCGCTGTTCTCGACCGCAACATAGAACGGCGCAACGAGCCGCGCGTCCGTCTCGGCGGTGACGACGAGCTTCGCGCCCTGCTCAGGCTTGATCTGCGAACACCCGGAGAGCGTCGCAAAGGAGGCGCTCGCGCCGTCCACCTCGTAGGTTGTGTTGCCCTTGAGGACGATCACGTCTCCCGATCCCGGCGCCGATGTCGCGTCGCGCGTGCCGGCGGCATCCGTTGTGTAGCTTCCGGCGAGCGTGAAGTCTGTCGCACCAGGTTTGAGGTAGAGTGTCGCGCCCGTCGCCGTCGACCACGCCAGCGACACTACGAGCGCCAATGAGGCGAAAGAGCAAGTATTACCCCCCCCCCCGAATTTTTGTCAGTTATAGGCTTCATCGATTCCTCCTTTTGCGGGTGCTGAAATGTCGTCTCAATCCTTCTGCGGCAGTTTTGTCATGCGTATTATGCCAAAAATCGCACAGAAATGCAAGGGGGTATCAACGGCCATCATCGCGGATCCGTGCGCGTAAAAGCCCGAAGCACGACAGGACCGAACAGGCCGGATTCCAAAGGCAGGTCATCCCTGGTCCAATGACGCCAGGTGGCAAACGCCAGCCGTCCGGACGTACGCGGGGTTCCCTTCCGAAGCCATTCAGGCCATTCAACAAGATGCGGACCATTCCAGTTCTTGTCTGTCCAAGTGCAGTCCTCGGGCTTGAACTGATCGCCGATGAGACGGTTGACCCACGTGTTGGCGACGCGAATCTCAAGTGTGGCGGAGTCGCCTCCGGCAACGAGGGCCTCGGTCACGTCGAGTCGGAACGGAGGCCGCCAGAGGGCGGGGAAGACATGGCCGTTCACACGCACTTCGCAGAGGTTCATTACGCGGCCGAGGTCAAGTTCGAGACGGATTCCCGCGCCATGCGCTCCCGCCATGTAGATGCGGTTCGAGTAGACCGCGATGCCGGAGAAGTAGCGAACGCCCTCTTCGGGTCGCTCCGTCCAGGAGACGAGCCTGTCCAGCCGGATGGAGGCGGGCGCGTTCCACCCAGGCGGGAACGAGAGCGACCACGGGCCGGTGATTTCGCGCGACCAGAGCTCCTTTCGCGCAGGATTGGGGGCGACGCCCGGTGTCAGCTTCGGACGGAACATCACGAACACGCTCCCACGCGGGCGCAACGCGATGTCGAGCGTCGTCAGGCCATCCTCATCCTTCCATTCCGCCGCACGGACGATGCGCCCGGTCTCAGAATCCCAGAACTCGGGAATGCGCCCCGAGATGCGGAAGGCGCAGGCCGCCGAGCGGGCATTGGTGCTCGGCTGCATGACGAACCAACCCTCGGAACCATCGGCGTAGCGACGATGAATGGCGCGAAAATCACGGGAGGGCGTCAGGCAACGGAAATCCGGCTTGAGACCAAGAGCGGCGATACCGGCATTGACGTCTGCGGAATCGACCACGTTCGAGCGAGACCAGATCGCGGCGGCGGTCGCGGCGATGTCGGCATCGGCCATCGGGTAGCGACGAAGGCCACAGGCGCGCGACGGGCGTCGACCAACGACCATTGCCCCGGCCTCCGCGAGCCGCCCAATCGTCTGCAGACTCTCCAGCTCCATCGTGACAGGACTGCCCACGAACAGCAGACGGTAGCGGACGCCGCCGGGCGAGACGATTCGCCCATTCTCCACTCGCAGGGCCTTCAGCCCCTCGCGGTTGCATCCGTCAAACGAATACCCGGCCGCCAGCTTCAGTCCGGGCGCGCCGTTGGAGCCGAAGCAGCCGACCGGCGCGTCGTCGCCCATGAACGCAATGACGTCGGCGCAGAACGTCCCCTCCTGCAGCAGCCACTGGCATCGCGCCTGGTAGCGCGTCCACTCCCGGCACATCGGCCACCACGTGACAGTGCGTCCGAAGTGGACGCCGAAGCGACCCTGCGTCATGCCGGGGTAGAGATGCGCATCCGTCCAGGGCTGGTGGACGTAGCTGTGGTAGACGATGCGGTTCACACCGCGAATGTAGGCGGCGTCTCCCCAATGCTTGAGCGCGTATGGATCCTGACGCCAACCGGCGTCCTGGGGCCAGGTGGTGAAGGACTCCGCCGCCACGACTCGCCTCCCCCACACATGCGCGAGCGACGGGGAGAGCTGACCCGGCCCCCACGGCGTCTTGCCCGCACCGGCGCACCAGAACTCAGTCATCGGGATGTCGGCAGCCTCGCCAAACTGCAGCAGATCGGCGGGCATGTCATCGCCGTAGGGCTCCTGATAGACCTTGAGCCCGTAGGCGTGGCAGCGCTCGACGATGCGCCTGCCGAAGTTGTGCGAGAACAAGTCGGCGATCACGCGCCGGTAGTCGCGCAGGAAGCGTTCCGTCACATCGGGCGAATCCACGATGCGCCCGATTAACGCCGGCAGGTACGAATGGATGGCATACCCCATCTCGCGGCGGAAGGCGTCCTCAAAGCCGTCCGTCCAGTTCTGGCACTTCGACTCGTAACTGTCGATAAGAACGGCCGTGACGCCGCTGGCGACATCACCTGCGAGCTGGCCGAGCCGCTCCATCAGCGGCTTCATGTGCGCGTCAAAATGGGCGTCGAAGGCACGGACGCTGAGCTTGTCGCACTCGAGCCCCCTCCCGGCCGCGGTGGCGGGATAGTTCATTCGGGCGATGGGTCGATAGCCGATCCGGAGGATCGTCCACTTACCCGAAGGCGCCTCCCACCTGAGGGTGCCGTCCGGGAGAAGGCGTTCGGTGAGGTTGATTGTGTCGGCGCGGCGGACGAGACCGCCGGGCGACGGCGGAATGCCGGGGCCAAGCCGCTTGCACATGCCGGGGCTCGAGAAGCGGAACGTCTTGAGCGGAAGGTCGGCGACAGGGGCAGGGTCACCATCCGTCGGCGTCGGATAGGCGAGAATGGCGATGTCGCGGTAGTCGATGTCCAGCGACGGGGCGGGCACGGCAATCGGCCCCTTCGTCGGGCCGGAGACGAAGGTCTCGCGCCATTCCACATACTTCATGGCATTGGTGCGGGCGGTCCACGGGCCGCCGGCGGCGCTCCACCCGCTGGCGGTGTTCACGGCGAGTTCCAGGCCGAGGCGACGCGCCTCCTTCGCGGCGAACTCCACATGGTCGAACCAGGCGGGAGAGTTGAAGGCGACAGGGCCGGGCGGGATGCCATAGTCGATGTCGAAGATGTGCGCACCGCCGATGCCCATCGCCTTCATCGACTCGAGGTCAGCCGTGATGCCGGCCTTCGTCACGTTGCCGTTCATCCAGTGCCACCACACCTGTGGCAACGCAGACCGAGGTGGCTCGCGGAATCCGTCCTTCAGGGCGTCCGCCACGCAACTCCCTATCGCCGCACCTGCCGCCAGCAGCAGACAGAATTTCATCACTTTTCTTTCCTTTCGTCAGCGCGGACGAT
>CACYCW010000247.1 GCA_902773015.1 uncultured bacterium | reverse complement strand
TCACAGCGCCGCGCCCTTGTCGAAGGGAAGCTCGCCGCGCCAAACCGGACGCACGCTGGAAGGCACGGCACACGCGCACGGCTTACGGTTGCAGCGCCAAACCGGACGCATGCTGGAAGGCACGGCGAAAAAGTCCGTGGGGCCAGGCGAAAAAGTCTGTGGAGTTTCCGCGCTCCGGGTGGGGCGCGGTTTTCATCAACCTGCACGTCGCGGCGCCCGGTCCCGATCACGGAACCGAGACCATCTCCTTCCCGATCCAGGTCGTGGTCGGATGAGAAATGGTTGAGCGCGGGCCGAGCCGCCGTTCGGCAGGGGTCGACGTCCTGTCGACCCCTGCCTATCAACCTGCCAACTTTGGCTGACGGGATGATGCGACATTGACTTCAACTGCGATTTTTAGGCTAAAAACTCGGTGTCATCCCCTCAGCACAAAGGTGCGCTCGGGGACGAGCGCATCCCCGGGGTAGAAGTCGACGGTGACGGCAGCGTCGGAGACGTGCAGCCGGTAGTGGCCGGCCGCGTCGTACTTCTCGTAGCGGACGAGTCCCGGCGCGTATTCGTCCATCAGCGCGAGCGACTCGGCACGCGAGCGGTTCGTGTAATGTCCGTCGTGCTCCTCGGGCTTGTCTGTTGCGTTTTTGTGCACGTAGAGTTCGCCCCACTTCTTCGGATCGGAGGCCAGCAGCTCCGGCGTCGACTGCTCGGGACGGCCCCACACGCTGTTGAACGAGAACTGCGTCAGCAGACCGCCGTCTCGGCGCCATTCCTCAAGCTCTGTGTAGTGGAGGTGCCCGCACAGCACGATGACGTGCCGCTTGAGGATGCGCGCGAGGAAGCGCCGACGGAGCGCGGTGTCCTCATTCTTGCCGAACAGAAACCAGAAGAAACCCCAGTTGTCGGACGGCGTGAGCGGACTGTGGCAGACGATGAACGTGTGGCGGCAGCCCTCGGTCTCGTCCAGCGCCGCGAAAAGCCGCGCGGCGTCGGGCTGCATGAAGTCGGCGACGATCCATGCGTCCGGCCCCTGCGTGAAGTGGAACGTCGTCGAGTCGAACTTTCGTCCGAACTCCTTCGACAGATACGGCGGGAAAAACGAATCGTAGACGGGGCGGCCGCCGTTCCTGACATCGTGGTTGCCTGCGACGGTGAGAAACGGCAACTCCTCCATGCCGCGGCGGACGGCGCAGAGCGCATCGCGGTACATCTTGAGCTCCATCTCGGCGTTCGCGGTGTCGCCCTGCACGAGGTCGCCGACCTGAAGCAGGAACGCATCCATCGGTCGGTGGCACTTCGCCGCCGCGGCGATGAGGCTCGGCAGACGCTCCTTCCACATCGCGGCATCGCGTGCAAACTCGCGCCTGCGTCCGCCCGCGTCACGGTCGTCGCGCGGCTTCCATCCGACGTGGTAGGTTCCCCATTCTGTCTCGTCGAAGTGAGTGTCGCCAAGGATCGTCACGTCGTAGTCGCCCCCCGCCGCGCCCGGCAGCCGGCATCCTCCGGCCGCGAACGCGCCTGCCGTCCACAGGAATTCTCTTCTTCTCATTTTCATCGCTTCCCTCTCCCGTTCACGCATTCTTCAGTCGCACCTCGTGCAACCGCCGCCACGGACGGCGTCCGCCTGTTCTCCGCGGAGCGGACGATGCTCCTCGATCTTGCGGAGCCAGTAGTTGTCACGGACATCAAAGAGTCCACGCCGAAGTGCCGCGCCCGCCGTCGGCCACAGACGCAGGAGCCTGGTCGCGTGGCCGGGAACGGACGCGCGGTAGCTCTTGGCGAACACCCCTTCGTCCGCCTGCCTCCAGACGTCACGGACGCGCCACGTCCCTTCCAGTCCCGCCTTGATGAAGCAGAACTTGCCCTCGTGTTCGAGCGGGGAAAGGTTGACGAGCGCGACCGCGATCGAGCCGTCGGCGAGCGGACGCGCCCAGACGCGGATACTGTCGTCGCGGTCAATCGGCGCGGCCGCCGCGCCCAGGGGGTCCTGGTTGATTTCCAGCACTTCGTCATTCGTCAGCAGCGACAGCGTGAATTCGTCAATGCCCTCGAGGTCGCATCCAATCATCATGGTCGACGCCCACATCGCCCACATCGAGACATGCGTGTACTGTTCGTTCGGCGTCAGACGCGTGCCCTTGTGCTGCGACCAGAACGTCTTGCCCACCAGCATCATGTCCGCATCGTTCCACGCCCCCGGATGCGGATACCGCCACAGACGTCCGTGCGTCTCCATGGCGGTGCGCACGTCCTCCCAGAAATCGAACTTGTCGCCCGTCGTGCGCCAGCAGCTGCCAAACGCCGCGTCCCCCCACGCGGCCACGTTCTCCACGCCGTACTGGCAGATGGAAAGGACGATGTCGCGACCGGACTCGCGCAGCGCCTGGCCCATCAGAATGTACGGGAACATCTGGCGCTCGACGCCCTCACCGTAGGCGCAGCCGCCGTAGCTACACCAGTCGTGCTTCAGATAGTCGTATCCCCACCGCGCATACGTCTTCGCATCCTGGAACTCATGCATCCAGCTTCCCTCGTAGTTGGCGCAGGTCACCGGCCCGGGGCTCGAGTAAAGTCCGATCTTGATTCCCCGCGCGTGCACGTAGTCCGCAAGCGCCTTCATGTCGCCGAAAACATCGTTTGACTTCACCTCGCCGTTCGCGTCGCGGCGTTCCGCCTGCGACTTGAACTGCTTCACCGACAGCTGCCAGCCGTCGTCGATGGTGAGATAGGCGTAGCCGTGCTCGAGGAGCCCGAGATCATGCATGGCGTCGGCCGTGCGACGGACGATGTCGCCGGTCACCGTGCTGGCGAAGGCGTTCCACGAATTCCAGCCCAGCGGCGGCGTCAGGGCGAGCCTGTCGCCGATGACGATCTTGAACGTCTTCTTCGCCATGCCGAAGGCGTTCTCGGCCGAGATGCTGACATCGTATTCGCCGCGGCGCGCCGTCCGCCCGATGACGAGCTGGGCAGCCGGATTGAAGACGAGTCCTTCAGGCAGGCCGGACACGGCGATCTCCATCGGACGCGTCCCCGCCACCGGCACGCGGTAGAAGAACGGATTGCCCGGACGCGCCCCGTAGACAGCCGGGGTGTTGATACGCGGCGCCTTCGCCGCCGGCGGCGTGAGAATGCCGAGCTGACTGGTGAGCTCAGAAATATCGCGAGGACGTGTCCCGGGTTTCATCGTGAACTTCGCGTCGCCCCATGCCGCCCAGCCCGAATAGGGCCGCACGTATCCGTAGACTTCGAACTTCGCCCAGCGTGCACCGTCCAGAGGCACCGAAATCACCTCCGCCTTCGAGTCCTTAGTGATGCGGGGACTTTCGAAGACAAGTTCGTCTTCGCGGTAGATGCGGAACGTCAGAGTCGAGGGGCCTCCGCAAGTCATGCCCACCGTCGCGTCAAATGACAGGCAGTTGCCGTCCATCGCCAGGTAAAGTGCGCTTGGCGCGCACGTTCTCACGCCGCGCGCGCACTTCGCGCCGAGGAGACTGACACCGTTGGTGCAGGCCTGGCTGATGCCGTGTCCGGCGCTCATCCGGTCCCAGACGCCCGGCTCGTCGAGCCAAACGATATCCGCCGACGCCGAAAAAGCCGCCAGCATCAACGCCGCCAATACAATTTCTTTCATTTCTTATCCTCCTTGTGCAGCAACACATGTATCATGGCATCTCCTTCCCGCCAGCCAGCCGCTCGATCGCGCGACCCAGTTTGATGCGATGCGCCTCCAACGCGGACGGATCGCGGGCGAATTCCGTTAATGAGGCTGACACTTCCGGCGGAACCGCCAGCAGCGGGGAGCGACGACCATCGAGTTGTAAAAGAAGGGATGATGAAGGGTCAAGGAGTGGGGTAGTGCTTGACTAGATCGAGAATCGCGAAGGCCGTGGCGGGGTTCGCGGAGGAAACCTCCAGCTCGCGGACGCCGGAGAACGACGGGATGC
>CACYCW010000246.1 GCA_902773015.1 uncultured bacterium | reverse complement strand
CTTGCCCGAGTGCGGCTGTACCGTATTGTAGGCGCGGGCCATGCGCGTGAGCGAGTCCATGAGGATGATCACGTCGCGCCCGTTCTCGACCTGGCGCTTCGACATCTCGAGGACCATCTCGGTGACGTTCACGTGGTGCTGTGGCTCCTCGTCGAAAGTCGAGGAGAGGACCATCGCCTTGGTGTTGCGCTGCATGTCCGTCACCTCCTCGGGGCGCTCGTCGATCAGGAGCACGATGAGCATCGCCTCGGGGTGGTTCTTAGTGATCGCGTTCGCCATCTTCTGGAGGAGCACGGTCTTGCCGACACGCGGCGGCGCGATGATGAGCCCGCGCTGGCCGAAGCCGATCGGCGTGAAGATGTCGATGATGCGCGTCGAGAACTCCTTTGGATCGGTCTCGAGGATGATCCGCCGCGTCGGGAAGGTCGCCGTCAGGCTCTCGAAGTGGACGACGCGCGCGGCGACGGACGGCTCCTTGCCGTTCACCTTCAGGACGTCGCCCAGGCAGAAGAAGCGGTCGCGGTCACGCGGGTCGCGAATCGGCCCCTCGATGATGTCGCCTGTCCTCAGCGCATGCTTGCGTATCTGCTGCTGGGTGACGAACACGTCCTCCGGGCAGGCGATGAAGTTGTTCTTCGCCGAGCGCAGGAAGCCGTGCCCCTCGCGGACGATCTCGAGACAGCCCGAGGCGATCACCGCACCGCCCTTGGCGAGGTAGGCGCGGATCGCCGCGAAGATGAGCTCGTGCTTGCGGTAGCTGCCGAGCTCCTCCGGGTCGGCCCCGGGCATCATCCGCTCGACGATCTGCGGAGCGGGCCAG
Organism: uncultured bacterium; assembly: GCA_902773015.1. GTDB lineage: Bacteria > Verrucomicrobiota > Kiritimatiellia > RFP12 > UBA1067 > UBA1067. The sequence continues at coordinate 5,277 of CACYCW010000246.1, read as the reverse complement.
GTCTGGATGTCCTTGAGCTGGTACTCCGGCAGGTCGGGGTTGCGGTTCGCGTTCCCCGGCGCCTCCGGTTCGGCCTCCTTCGGCTCCGTCGGCAACGGCGCGTTGAGAAGCGGGTTCACCGACTCCTCGCCGTTCGAGCCGCGGATCGGCGAGGTGTTGGGCTTCGACCCGCCGCCGCGATTGAACTTCTTGCGGAACTTCTTGCCCGGGCGGCCGCCGCCCTGCCCCTGCCCGGGGGTGGGCCCGGGGCTGGACTTCCTCTGCTGCTGCTCGGCGGTCATCGCCCCGGCGAACACATCGAATTCTTCTGCCATGGTTGTGTCTCCTTTAAAATCTTCTTGACTGCTGTCGATTGCCGACGAGGGCCGTCGAAGGCCGTCGAGAGCCCTCGATTGCCGTCGATTCGATTGCTATCGACTGCCACCGATGGCTGCCGATTCTTTCAGCCAGTCTGCCAGTTTCTTCACTTTCTCCTTCAGCTCCTCGACATTTCCGTCGTTGTCTATCACGTAGTGGGATCTCGCGGCCTTCTCCTCGACCGGCAGTTGCGCCGCCAGTCGGGCCTCGGCCTCGTCGCGCGTGTAGCCGCGCGTTTCGACCATTCGGGCGATCTGCGTCTCCCGAGCGGATCGAACGCAACATATTATATCATATTCTGCGTCCCAGTGGGCCTCGAAAAGCAAGGGAATTATCGCGAGCGCAACCGTCTGCCCTCGGTGGCGCTCGAGGAACGCGGCGATCTCGGCCTTCACGAGCGGGTGGAGCCGCGCCTCGAGCGCGCGCCGCGCCGCCGCGTCGGCGAAGACGACCTTCGCTAGGCGACGGCGCTCCTCCGCCGGCACCAGTCGGTGCACGACGTCGTCGGCGTCGATCGTCGCAAGGCCGAACTCGTTCAGGAATCGCGCCACAAGCGACTTGCCGCACGCGATGCCGCCGGTGAGAGCGATGCGTCTGGTCATTCCTTCGTCTTCGTCCCCTCAGCGGAAGTCCTCAGCCGTCACTGGCACGGTATCCACCCATCCATCCTCAAGCCCCTTCGCCGCATTCGGCGCGAAGTAGACGTGGATGGAGCCTGTGAAGGCCTCATCGTTCGGCGCGCCCCACACTGCGACCGCTGACGAGCACGTCGGTGCGTACCAGGACGGCTTGGCGACACCCGTGGCAAAACGGCCCTTCGCCGTCACCGCGCCGGACGGCTTCACCGTAAGCGTCACGGATTCCCCCTCTCCAAGCCCCCATTCGGCACCGGCGATCGTCAGCGTCTTGCCTTTCTTGCCGAAGAGCGAGGTGCCGTATTTCTTCCAGGATGCCGTGCCCCAGAGATTGCGCGCCGCAACGAAGATCGTCTTCCCGTCCTCGTTCTCAGCCGTCGCGACACCTGCCGCGTTCGCCCAGTCGGACGCGGCGCCTTCCGGCACCCACGAAGCGGGACCGACCTCCACCGTCAGCACACCGCCCTTGACAGTGTAGGTCTTCGTCTTGCCCTTCACCTTCTTCTTGTAGGTGTACGTAAGCGCCACATTCGCCGTGTAGTTGCCCGCCTCCACGTCGTAAGCCGCGTAACTCGTCGCCTTCATCGTCCAGTTCGTGCCGCCTTCGCTCCACTTGCCACTGATCTTGCCCGTCGAGCCGACGGTCATCGTCACCAACCCGCGGCTTCTCACGGCGACTCCTTCCGCAACGGTTCCGCCATTGTAGGTTCCCTTCGCCCACGACGGGAGCGCCTTCACCGTGATCTTCAGCGTCAGCGTGGCACTCGTCGACAGGTTCTTCGCGGTCACCTTCGTCGTGAACGTGCCCGCCTTCGTCGGCACGCCCGTGAGCACGCCCGTCGTCGCGTTGAGCTTCACGCCGGTCGGCAGCTTCTGCGCCGTGAACTTCGGGCGCGACGCCGACACGCAGCCGATCACATCGGCACCGTCAAGGGCGACGCCCTGATACAACGTCAGCGTCTTCTCCGCGCTCGCCGAGGAGCAGGCGAGCCGCTTGACGGGATCCGTCGCCTTGCCCTTCTTCACGAAGCGCGCAAAGAGGTACCGGGTCTCCGGAACCTTCACCTTCAGACTCGTCGCCTTCGAGAGAAGCCCCTCCTCGTCGCCGCTCAGGACGTCCTCGTCGGACTTCATCAGCTGCGCGAACCACCCCGCGAACACGTAGCCCTTCGACGCCGCCGCCTTGACGGTCACGGTCGCGTTCGACGCGTAGACACCCGTGCCCGTCGTCGAGCCGCCGACCGTCGAGAGGATCGTGAGCGGATAGTACGGCTTGTTCGCGACCGTCACCGCCTTCGCGTTCTTCGCCTTGCCCGAACCGACGACGACCATCTTGAAGACGGCGTTCCGCTTGTAGCCGCTCGCGTTGGACGCGACGATCTTCACGTAACTCGTGCCCGGCACCGTCGGCTTGCCGCCGAACTTCAGCGTCTTCGCGTTGAACGAAACGCCCTTGGGAAGCCCCGTCGCCTTCGCCTTCACGTACGAGAGCGAATCGTCGCGGAGCCACAGGTTCTCGACCGCCGCGCCCTTGGCGAGCTCGACCACGTCACCGTCGACGGCCGCGCCGTTCCATTCGAGCCACAGGTCGTCGAATCCGTCGTCGTCGATCGGGGTGAACGTCGCCGTCGGCGAGGCAAAACCGCCCGTCGCCGCAGGAGCCTTGAACGCCAGCGTCGGGTTGCGGAGCGCGTTCGCGCTCAAGCCAAGCTCGTCGACAATCTCACCCGCCCAATGGCTGAACACGCTGCCCTTCGCGGCCTTCGCCTTCCACGTCACCGTCTTACCCTTCTTCCACGTCTTCGGGCCCGAGACCGTACCCGTGCCGACGAGCCGGTTCGTGTAGACGCGCGTCACGGTTCCGGCGTAGTCCCCGAGGCCCGTCACCGTGACGACCCGCTCGCCGATGTCGGCACCCTCCGTCGACACGTCGTAGTCGTCTTCAGTCAGGGGCGGCGCCACGACGACGGTCTGCTCGTTCCACGTCCGGTAGGTGAGCACGTCCGCGTTCGTCAGCACGCCGACCATGTCATCCGTCAGCGCGCCCGGCAGGATCTCCCAGTCAAGCGTCCGCGTGGCGGCGGCGCCGTCGGCCCATTCCGTGTTGTCCGCGTCGACGAGCGTCAGCGTCACCTGATACGCGCCCGGTTCGACGCCGCCAGCGTTCGCCGTCACCGTCCAGTCCGCGCTCGCCGGCACGTCCGCCGTCTGCCGCGCGCCAGTGTAGGTCTTCGCCGCAAGCACGGGCGGCTCGACGGCGGCCTTCACGATGTCGCCGTGGTTCTCGACGGCCCCCGAGACGGCCTTGCCGGCGGCACCGCGCGTACCGCTTTCGCCTTCGCCGCCGTCGCCGCCCTTGACGCCCACGCCCTCCTCGATCACGACGCCCGCGCCGTCCCGCACGTCTGCCGCTACCTCGATGCCCGTGCCGCCGTCGCCAGGCGATGCACCGCCGCCGCCTGCACCGCCGACGACCTGCGGCGACACGCCGGACGCGGAATCGGAGATCGTCAGCTGCGTCGGCTCGCCGACATCGGCAGAGGACACGATCCGGATGGCCGCCCCGCCAGTCTCGCCGCCTGCTCCGGGCGTTCCCGTGATCGCCCGCCCGTTCAGGTCGAGCGACACCACGCCGAGGTTGTCCGGCAGCTCCACCGTCCCCGCGACATCGTTGGTCAGCGTGACCTCCCAGCCGCCGGCACCGTCGGACGTCACCTCGCCGACTCCGGCGAAGGCGGCCTGGAGCGCCGCAGGCAGCGTGGGCAGAATGCCGAACGTGCGAACGACACGGCCCGTGTAGTTGCCACTGCCCGTCACCGTCGCCGTCGCCGTGCCGACGTTTACGTTGTCCGCGTAGGCGACCTGATAGTCCGTACCCGCGACCAGCGCCGCGCCGCGGTCCGCGTCGACGACATCGAGCGGCGGCTCGAGCGCCGCGCCCGTGTACGTCTGATCGGCGATCGCGCCGACCATCCCCTCCACCAGCGCCTTCGGCGCGACCGCGAACGTCACGGTCAGCACGCCCGTGTAGTTGCCGCGCCCCGTAACCGTCGCCGTCGCCGTGCCGGCATCGACGTTGTTCGAATAGGCGGCCTGATAGTCCGTGCCAGCGACCAGCGCCGCGCCGCGGTCAGCGTCGACGACCCCGAGCGCCGGCTGGAGCGCCGCGCCCGTGTACGTCTGATCGGCGATCGCGCCGACCATCCCCTCCGCCAGCGCCTTCGGCGCGATCGCGAACGTCGCGGTCAGCACGCCCGTGTAGTTGCCGCACCCCGTCACCGTCACCGTCGCCGTGCCGGCATCGACGTTGTTCGAATAGACGACGACATAGTCGCTTTCCGTGATGACCGACGGCAACTCGTCCGCAAGCACCACCACCGGCTCGAGCGCCGCGCCCGTGTACGTCTGACCGGCGATCTCGCCGACCATTCCCTCCGCCAGCGCCTTCGGCGCGACCGTCACGGCGACCGTCACATTCGTCACGTCGACGACGGTCGAGGCCGTGTTGCTCGCCGCGACGCTCACGACGAGCTCGTAGTCGCCCGCATCAAGGTACGTCGGCATCCCCACCTGTCCGTCGTAGCGCACCTCCACTGCGTAGGCCGCCGGCACATTCGAGACGACGACTTCAACCGCCGGTGTCTGCTCCGTGCCGTCATAGACGAGCGGCGCCACGTCGCCGACGACGACGCATCCGCCGCCGGGCAGCCCGTCGGCAATGGTTCCTACATTCCGCACAACCGTCCCGTCGACGCCCTTGCCGCCGTCGCCGCCGACCGCCCACACCGTCTCGCCGAGGCCGCCCGCGCCGCCCTGGATCTCGCCCTCGTTCCGCAGGACATCGCCGACGACGCCCGCGCCGCCCGGCTGGCCGGGCGCGCCTGCACCGCCCGCAACGCCCACGCCCGCTCCGATGGAGACCGTGACGCCCTCGTTCGCGTCCGCCGCGACAACAATGCCCGAGCCGCCGTTCTCGCCGCCGAGGATGTCCGGCGTCTCGTCGACCTGTCGGTCGAAGACGTCGAGACGCGTCGGCGCGCCGTCGCCCGAGGAGTGAACGATGCGGATAGCCGGGGCTCCATCTCCTCCCTGGATGTCTCGGCCGTTCAGGTCAAGCAACACGTCACCCAGATTGTCGGCTATCTTCAGCGTGCCGGCGACATCATTCGTGAGCGTCACGAGCCAGCCGTTGTCCCCATAGAGCGCCACCGTGGCGACCCCGGGGAATGTCGGTACCTGCAACGCTGACCCGCCTTCCGGTATCCAGGTCATCTGGTCGATGTCG
>CACYCW010000245.1 GCA_902773015.1 uncultured bacterium | reverse complement strand
TTCTTGTCGCCGACGACGCGCTTGGCGGCGAGTTCGACGTACGGACGCTTCGACGTCATGTCGACGACGGCCTCCTTCCCGCTCGACACGAGGATCTTCGGGTTGGCGAAGATCTTCGTGTCGCCGTCTTCGTCGAACGCCTGCAGGAGAAGGTGCATCTCCGAGGACGAGATCGTCCCCTGGAAATAGCTCGTGTCCGTCCAGAGGCCGCGCAGCTTGTCCTGGTTCGCGAGGTCGAACTTGGCCTGGCTGGTAAAACCGCCGTTGCGTCCGCCCGAAAGCGACTCCGTATATTCCGTCACCCCCTTCGGAACGTGCTGCGCGGTGATGCCGGCCACCGCGCTGGCCGATGACACGCCGACGCCGCTGCGCAGCATGTTCCACTTCAGCCCCAGATTGCGCGCGGCGGTGGTGGTCAGCCCCACGAACCGCGCCTCGACATAGACTTGTCGCGGCTTGACGTCGATGCTGCGGATGATCTCCGCACACGCCTCGACCGTCTTCGGCGGAGCCGTCACCGCGACGGCGTTGGCCTCTTCAAACGCGACGGCGATCTCGCGCGGGCTGCCGTCCACCGCCGTGCCGCGCCCCATCTGGCGGTTCAGCCGCTCGGCGACGGCTTTCGCGTCGGCATAGATCAGGCGGAATGTACGCGCCCCGTATTCAGCCGACGGCACCGTGGCGGACGAGACATCCTCGCCGACGCAGACTGCGGCGGCGGCAACGAACAGCGAGAGCAGAACTATCTTTTGCATACTCACATTATATCACAATTTTCAGAGTCCATGCAATCCGCAAGGTGCGACCAAGGGGGCAAGCGGGCTCTCAGGTGCGGAGCGAGCGGGCGAGGGTCGCGCACCAGACGCGCGCGGCGCCGGCGCGCTTGAGCTCCGCCGCGCACTCGGAGAGCGTCGAGCCCGTGGTCATGATGTCATCGACCACGAGCACGGTGCGGTCGCGCACCGCTGACGGATCACGCACTGCGAACGTGCCGATGACGTTCTCGCGACGCGCATCCTCGTCAAGCCCGCCCTGGCGCTTGGGGTGCCCGATGCGCCGCAGCGCGCGGCGGACACAGGGAAGGCCCAGCCGCCTCGCCAGGGCACGCGCAAGGTAGTCGCACTGGTTATAGCCGCGATCGAACCGATGCCAGAGCGTCGCGGGCATCGGCACGACCGTGCCGATCTCATCGACGCGGAAACGCGCGCGCGTCATCCCCTCCAGCCAGTCCACGAGATCGTCCCTCAGCCAGAGGCGATTGCGGAACTTGAAGGCATTCACGAGCTCGCGCGCATCGCCGGAGAACTGCAGCGCGCTCGCCGCGCGGTCGAAGGAGGGTCGATGCGCACGGCAGTCCGTGCAGAGGAACTCGCCGCTCAGCGCCTCCGCCGCGCGTCCGCAGCAGCGGCAGACGCCGTCCGTCGGACAGAACGGCAGGCGGTTGAGGCATTCCGAGCAGACGTGACGACCAGGACGGTCCGACGGACGCGAGCAGACCGGGCAGGTGCGGGGCCAGATGAAATCACGAATGAGCCCGAGCATTTCCCGTCCCCTCTAGCAGCGCCTTGAGGTAGCCGTTGGCGAAGAGACGGCCGAGGGTGAAGTAGCCGGGCTGGCAGTTCGCGGTGACGAGCCGATCCCCTTCCATCTCCGGCACGTGGTCGCCGCGAACAGGCACATCGAGCCCGATTTCCCGGTAGACGCGCATGAGCGCGAACTGATCCGTCGTGCCCTGATCGTGGAAGAGCTCGGTGAAGTCGGTCCTGTCTCCCTCCACGTCGCGCACGTGGATGAAGGCGATGCGCTGCCCGAAGTGCCGCGCCGTCTCGAACAGGTCCGCTCCCATCAGCTTGAAGTTCGCCTGGCAGTAGGTGACCGCATTCGAGGGCGACGGATAGATCGCGTAGGCGCGATCATAGTCGGCCACCGTCTCGAGGATGCGCGCGTAGCCGCCGAGCGACGGCAGGCACGGATCGTCCGGATGCAACCCCATCCGCACGCCCACGCGCTCCGCCACGGGCATCACCGCCTTGATGAAGTGCCCGTAGTTCGCCCAGACCTGCGTCTTGTCAAGCCTCAACCGCTCACCCTCGCAACCCCTCAACTTCTCAACCTCGCGAAGCGAGAAATACGTGGCCTTCGCGCCGCCGCGGCCCTCGCGGACGCCAGTCCGGGCCCAGCCGGTGCCAACCATGAAGTTGTAGCAGAGGAGCCTGATGCCGAGCTTTGCCATCGACTCCAGCAGCTCGCGGTAATGGGCAACCGCCTGCTCTCTCCACTCCTCCGCGCTCTTGGCGTCCTTTGCGTTCCCTGCGGCATCAAATCCTATCGGGTATTCCTTGATCGGAGTCATGTCGAAAGGGTCGCCCTCCAGACCGACGACGGTGAGACCGGCGGATTTGAGACGCGAGACGATGGACGAGAGCGTCTCAAGCCGCCACGGATCAGAGAGCCCCGTCAGATCGGGGTTCACCTTCACGATGACCTCTGTTATCCCCATCTGGAGGCAGAGCTTCCAGAGCGGATGCGGCGTCGGCGGGACAAACTCAACCAGCTTCATCACACTCCCGCGCTGGCGAGGAAGCCGCCGTCGACGGGAACGGTAATGCCGGTGACGAAACCGGCCTGGGCGTCATCGAGGAGCCAGTTCACGCAGCCCAGGAGCTCCGACGCCTCACCGAAGCGCTTGATGCACGAGTGCGACATCACCTGCTCGCCGCGCGCGGAGAGTCCGCCGTCGGGCGTCATCAGGTAGGCCTTCGAGCGCTCGTTCACGAAGAACCCCGGGGCGACGGCGTTCACGCGCACCTTCGCCGGCGCCATGTATTGCGCGAAGAACATCGTCCAGTTGGCGATCGCGGCCTTGCTCATGGCGTAGGGCGCGACGCGCGTGAGCGGACGGTAGGTGTTCATCGACGCGAAGTTGAGAATCGAGCCGCCGCCGGACTTCGCCATCTGCATTCCGAACACCTTGCTCGGAATCACCGTGCCGAGGGTGTTGATCTCGAGGACGGATTTGAACGCCTCGAGATCGATGTCCCAGAAGCCGCGGTCCTTCTCGAAGTCGGCCGTCGGCGTCAAGTCCGCCTCGCTGAACCTGAGTCGCGTGGGCATCGCCTTCACGTTATTGCCTCCCGCGCCGTTGACGAGAATCCGGCAGGGGCCCCAGTCGGCGGCGACTCGGTCGGCGATCGCCTGCATCGCCCTCTCGTCAGTGACGTCGCCTGGCTCGATGCGCGAGACACCGCCGGCGGACGCGATCACCGCGGCGGTCTTCTCCAGTTTCACTGCGGTGCGCCCCACGAGGACCACCTTCGCGCCCTTCTTCGCCAGGTCGGCCGCAATCACGCTGCAAAGCGTTCCGCCAGCGCCCGTCACGACCGCCACCTTGCCCTCACAGTAACTTCCCACGTCTTCTCCCCCCGTTTCAGTTGTATGGATGCCGCCAGACGGTTCAGTCGATGGCGAGTGCGGACCTCTCGACGAGGAGACACGGCGAATCGTAGACCGGTACGTCGAGGAACCGCGTGTAGGTCTTGGACGGAATCACGTTGGCCTTCGGAAAGGCATAGACCGCGCCCGTGAGGAGATCCACGAACACCGGATCGCGCAGCGTCTCGCCAGAGACCTTGAACATGTGCGGACGCGTCTCGAACGAATCGCCCGGGCGCGCCGGCAATGCAACGATCCGCCGCTCGCCCGGCAGTTTCGGACGATTCGGATCCGGGGGACCCGCCACCATCTTCGTCTCGTCCGCGAACTTCCAGAAGACATAGAGACGCTCACCAGTCTCCTTGCGGTACTCGTAGGTGGCGATGGTGGCGTCCGTCGTGAAGAACGCCGGCTCCCTGACGCGAGTCCAGCTCGAATCGAACACGCTCACCACGTTCTGCACCGCGTAGTAGGCGCGCTTGACGGCGATGACCTCCTTCTCGTCGTTGGCGCGCAGCAGTCCCTTCAAGTTGATCTCGCGCCCCCTGTGGTTGAAGTCGCAGATCGTGAACACGCTCGACTCGACGTCGTGGCCGAGGTCTCCGAGCATCCGGCGCATATCCCACTTCGCCTGGCTGTACTCGCTCCACGGGTAGCCAGAGAGCGCGAAACGCGTCGCCATCTCGCTCGGGCAGCCGTTCTCGCCCTGACGCATCTTCGCGGCGGGATTGTACCTGGCGAGCACGGCCTTCTGCTCCTCGACGTTGTCGTAGGAACTCTCCGGCGCGGGCGCGTAGCCGTGGTAGATGAACCAGTCGAAAAGCTTCACGTCCTCGCCCATCGGCTTGAGGCAGCTCTCGAAGTAGTCGGCCTTGTTGCGGGCGAGCGAAAGCCCGGCGATGCGCGCGTCGGGGATGTTGCGCCTGATGATCTTCGCCGTGCGCACGTTGAACGCGGCGATCGACTCGGGCGTCTTCTTCGGCAGGCCGATGTCCGGCTCGTTCCACATCGCCCAGTCGCGTACGCGGCCCTTGAAGTGCTTCGAGAGGGCGTCCACCCAGGCGTCCCACGCGGCAAGCGCCTCGTCGCTCGTCGGAAAGCCGCCGGCGAGATCCCATCCGCCGCCGCCCTCGTAGATCGGGTTGCCGTAGTCCGTCTCGAGCAGCACGTTGATCCCGTTCGCGACGCAGAAGTCGATGATCCGGTCGAGCCACGCGAAGTCGTACTTGCCCTTCTCCTTCTCGCACTTCGCCCAACCGCCCTGGAAACGGACGGTCTTGATGCCGAGCGGACCGATGTGCTCCTTGTACTCCTCGAAGTTCGCGAAGTCGCGGTCGAGCACCTCGCAGCCGAGCGTCCAGTTCGAGTCCTTGATTTCGTGCGCGGCGCGCGGACGCAGCGTTCCAATGCGCTCCAGATCGAGTTTGAGCGGCGTCTTCACCCGGTCGGGGGCGGTGGAGAGCCTGACCCCGTGCACACCCGCGAGCGCACTCCAGGCGGCGACAGCCGCCATGACGGCGATCAGTGCCACCTTCCTGCAGATTGCATTTTGACTCATGATTTCATTATTTCCTTTCCTTTGTCTCGCAAGGCTCCGCTTCAGGGCCTCGGATGTCATGTCAGGGGTTATTATATCAAATTCACCGCGCCGGAGAATCCCATTTCAGCATGATTTACAATCCCATATGGAAATCTCAAAACAGGACGTCGCGAACATCAACCACGGCGTTGAAGTATCCCTCGGCCTCCACGACCGGCGCGAGATGTCCGCAGTAGACGAGTGCCGTCTTGATCGCCTTGCCGCGCGGCACGCGGATGCGCCTGACCTTCTCGCACATTTCATCGATCACCTCCCGCCCGATTTCGGTCTGCCGCTTCACCTCGACGAAACAGACACTCAATAATGGTGAAAACCTAAAGATGAGGCACAAACGATATAATTGAGTGTATTCAACAAAACACCTTAACCTTTCTGCGTTCTCTGCGACTCTGCGTTAGAAATCAACTGCGATTTTTAGGTTAAATCTTCACGGCCAAAAAAATCTTTGGTTGCGTGCATGGCCTCTCTTACGCTTGCAGCCCCGCGTTCCTCACTCGCGGCTCTCCCGCCCCCTCCGCTTGAAGCGCACAGGGAAAAGGAATCGGCACCTCTC
>CACYCW010000244.1 GCA_902773015.1 uncultured bacterium | reverse complement strand
GCCTCCCGGACCGCCTGGACCGCGCTGCCCGCCGCGCCCGCGCCCGCCGCCATGGCCGCCCCAGCCGGAATCGGTGGCGCGGATCACCTCCTGGACAGCGTCCACGACCTCCTTCGCGTCCTCGCCCTCGAAACCAAGGGCCTTCGCGGTCTCGCCGAGAAGATTGTAGCGTTCCGCCGCATTCAGCTTCTGCAGTTCACGATGCGTCGAGCCGAGCTCACGTATCAGCTGCCAGCGCTCGTCGTCAGTGGTGCCCTCCCCATGGATCTGGGCCTCGAGTTCCGCACGTCTCTCGATCAGGGCCAGGAGATCGTCGTGGACTTTGCGCACATCCTTGCTCATCTGAGAGGTGTCGATGGACGAGAGGAATTCCATCGTCGAGCGCGTGCGCGCCTCGCGACGGAGGCGCCACTGCTCGATGCGATTCGTCATCTGCGTGTAGCGCGCGGGATCGGTCTTGCGGATGTTCTCCATCATCTCGCGCGGATTGAATCGCGGCGGCGGCGCCTTCGCCGCGGCCGCGACGGCGTTGGAGATCGCGACCTCGGACTGGAGGTCTCGCGCCGCGAGCAGCTCCTCAAGCTCCTTCACGCGCTTGCGGAGCGCCCTGACGCTCGCCTCGTCCCCGTGATCGGCGAGATGCTTGCTCACTGCGGGAGTCGGCTTCTCCGATGATGGCGCGACGGCCGCACCGTGGCCACCGGCGAAATAGCCGATGGCCACACCGACGATGAGCGCCGCGCCAATGAACAGTTGTGTCTTGATCATAATCCGCCTCTAAGCCGGTCACGTACCGGCCTGAAGGCCCTCGACCACTTCTCGTGCCGCGGCAAGGGCCCGACCGCGGTGCGAGATTGCATTCTTCTCGGCCGGCGAAAGCTCGGCAAACGACCTGTCGTGACCGTCCGGCACGAAGAGCGGGTCGTAGCCGAAACCTTCGGAGCCGCTCGGCGCCTCAGCGATGCGGCCGAAGCAGCGGCCGGTGACAACATGCTCTTCGCCGGCGGGGTCGACAAGCGCAATCGCACAGGTGAAGTTCGCGCGCCGATCGGCAACGCCCTCCAGATTGCGGAGGAGCAACGCGTTGTTCGCCGGCGTGTTCGTCGGCTCGCCTGCGTAGCGCGCGCTGCGCACACCAGGCTCGCCGCCCAGCGCGCGCACCTCAAGCCCCGAGTCATCCGCGAGGCACCAGTCTCCCCGATGGCGCCCGGCAATTGCGCGCACCTTGATGAGCGCGTTGCCGGAGAAGTCCGGCGCCGTCTCCGCCGCACCGGACGGATCGTCGGCAATCACCTCCGCGCCGGGCAGGATCTCGCGGATCTCGCGCAGCTTGTGCGGATTATGCGTGGCGACGAAAAGTCTCAAGGGGAATTACCGCGCCTCGGTCGCCTTGATCTTGTCCCAGGCCTTGTTGTAGAGCTCCATCGTGGCGGGATCGTCGGCGAAGCCCTTGAGCAGCTGACCGCGCTTCAGCGTCTCGACGTTGAGGATGATGAGCTGGCGATAGGCGGGGTCGAGCTTCTCGATGCCCGGCTTGACGGGGTTCGGGCCGCAGATGTACTCCATGTTCGCGGCGGCGACGTCGCCATCGTAAATGTAGTTCATGAAGGCGTACGCGAGGTCCTTGCGCTTGGCGTCCTTCGCGACGACCATCTCGTCGAACGCGATGGAGAAGCCCTCGCGCGGCAGCGCGAAGCCGATGTCGTCGCGCGGCGGCGCACCGGACTCCTCGTCGCCCACGATGACCTGCGTCACGTCGGTCGAGTAGCCGTGGCCGATCCACGTGGCGCCGGCCGGCACCTCGGCCTTGTAGCTCTCGCCGTCGAACTTGCGGATGTTCGGCCGCCACTTGAGCACCTGCTCGACGGCCGCATTGATCTCCTTCGGGTTCTTCGAGTTCACCGAGTAGCCGAGATACATAAGACCGATGCCGATCACCTCGCGGATGTCGTCCAGGAGCGAGATGCGGCCCTTCATCGCCGCGTTGCCGAGCACCGACCAGCTGTCGATATCCACGCCCGCCGGCTGGATCTTCCCCTTCAGGTAGGCCAGGCCCGTGTAGGTAACGGCGTAAGGCACGCTGTACTTGAACGAGGCATCGAGGATCTGCGACGCGAACGACGGGTCGAAGTTCGCGCGCACGTTGGGGATGCGCTTGTGGTCCAGGATGTCGATCATGCCCTCCTTCGCCATCCCCCCGATCTGGTAGGAGCTGGGGGTGATGATGTCGTAGCCGGTGCCACCGGCCTTGAGCTTCGCGTACATCGCCTCATTCGAGTCGAACGTGTCGACGACGACCGTGACGCCCAGGGCCTTCTCGAAGGACTTCAGCACATCAGGGGCTATGTAATCACTCCAGGTGTAGATGTGAAGCTCACCGCCGTCGCCGCCGTCCTTCAGCTGAACGCCGGCAGCCGCAGCAGCCGCACGCGCCTGCTTGGTGAGGTCGACGCCCTCGTCTTCCTCCGTCTCCTTCGCGCAACCTGCGACAAGCACCGCAGCGGCACACGCCGTCAGCGCAACCCTGATGCTCTTGAACTTCATTGGCCTCTCCTGCCTCCATGTGGTTAGGTGTGATCCCGGTGTCGTCCTCGGCACCCGCCTCGGAGCGATGTGCATATTATAGCAAAAAGATTCTTGCGCGTTCGTGCTTTTTTCAGAAACCTGAAGTCCGCAAGGACGGAGAGATACTGAGAACGGCGTCAGCGAACTCCGCCAGGTCGCGGTAGACGCCAGCGGCGTAGTCGTCCAGCGATGTCGGCTGGGCGTTCACGATGAACACCTTGCCGCCACCCTGCAGCGTCAGGCGCGGAAGCCCCGCCGCAGGAAAGACCGTGAGCGACGTGCCGAGCACAAGGAAGACGTCGCTTCTGATCGCCAGCCCCTGGGCCGCCGTGAACGCCGCCTCGGGCAGTGCCTCGCCGAAGAACGTGATGTCCGGCTTGTAGACGCCGCCGCACGCGCAAGTGGGGATGGGAGGACTGGGGTTCGAGGCGCCGGAAGGCCGGAGCATCGCGAGGATCTCGTCGAACGTCTTGGCGTCACCGCAACGACGGCAGTGGTGGAGGCTCGGCGAACCGTGCACCTCGTACACGTTCGTCGAGCCTGCCTTCTGGTGGAGCATGTCGATGTTCTGCGTCGCAATGCCCTTGAGAAGACCGAGTTCCTCGAGATGCACGAGCGCACGATGGACCGGCCCCGGCTCATAGCGGTCCAGCCCGTAGACGAGCTCGGCGCAGCCCCGGTAGTAGATGGACGGATCGCGATCGAACCAGTCGATGTCGAAGATGCGCTCGGCGTCCTTCTGCCTGTAAAGTCCCTGCGGACCGCGAAAGTCCGGTATCCCGCACAGCGTGGACACGCCCGCTCCCGTGAGGCAGCCAACGCTCTTCGCCGCCTTCAGCGCCTCGATCAGTCTCTTCACAGTCCCCTTGCCTCCTTGATCGTCGTCCAGGCCGAGTTGATGCGGCTCATGCGCTCCGTCGCCTTGCCCACCATCTCCTCCGGCAGCCCCTGCGCACGCAGGGCGTCCGGATGGTTCTTCTTCGCAAGCTCCCGGTACTTGCGCTTCAACTCATCCGCATCGTCGCTCGCGCTCGCCCCGAGTATCGCATAGGCGTCAATGAGCGAATCGCGCACCGGCTCCCCGGCGCGCTCTCCGAGACGCTGCGAGGCGAAGTAGCCGTACCATTCGGGGCGGATGCCGAGCGGACTCAGGATGCGCTGGAGAATGAGCCGCTCGGGCTCGGCGATCGCGCCATCGGCGCAGGCGACGTCCCAGAGGATCTCGTAGAAGAGCTCGCGCACCTCGGTCGAGGGGACGGCTGCGGCGAACTCGCGCGCGTAATCGTAGATCGAATGGTCGTCGTCCTTCGCCTTGCGAAAGACCTCGACCGCGTATCGGCGGGCGGCCGGCGTGAAACCGAGCCGTTGGAAGGCCCGCTCGACTCCATTGATCTCGACACGCGTGACAACACCGTCGGCCTTCGCCATCTTCGCGAGCATCGCGGCGGCAGAGGCGCAGAAGACCATCGAGCGGTTGTCGGATGACATTGACGCGTAGCTGGATCGCTGACCTCCACTCCCCCCTGCTCGCCCGCCCTTGAACGCCGCGCCCTCGAGCTTGTGACCAAGCACTGCGCCGAGAATGGCACCGAGGGGACCGCCGAAGATACTCCCCAGGTAACCGCCGATCGCCATTCCCTTCCAGCCCATGGCCACGGTCCCTCAGTTCGTCGGGGTCGGCTCCGGCTCCTCGTCCTGCCATAGCTTCTCGAGCGCATAGTAGGCGCGCGCCTCGGCCGAGAAGACGTGCACGACGACGTCGAAGTAATCCGCTACGATCCATCCCGACTCGGGATCGCCCGAGACGCGATGCGCCTTCGGGAGGGCACGCGCCAGCGCCTTCAAGTGCGGGGCCGCCGCGCCGGTCGCCACCACGAAGAAATCGGTGAAGCCTGACTTGCCACGCACGTCGTAGACCTTGACATCCGTCGCCTTGGCATCCTCCAAGGCCTGCACCAGACCCCTCGCCTGTTCCTCTCCTGTCATCTCTTCTCCTCTCAACGTCTCAACCTCTCACCAGCGGCCTGTCGAGCATCCTCTCGTAGAGGTTGATGTACTCCCGCGCGCAGGCCTCGTGATTGAACCGATGAAGCGACTCGGTCATGATGCGCGCGATCTCGCGATCCTTCGTCTCGACCGGCTGGGCGTCAAACGCCATCGCCTGGTCCATCGCCCAGAACAGCCCGTTCGAGTCGTAGGTGTCGAAGACGAATCCGTTACCGACCGAAGAAGCCACGTCGAGCATCTCGACCGTGTCATGGAGACCGCCGGTGTTGTGCGCAACGGCCAGCGACCCGTAGATCGGCGCCTGCATCTGCGGCAGGCCACAGGGCTCGAAGAGGGACGGCATGAGCGTGAAGTCGCTCGCGGCGAAGCCGAGCTGCGAGAGACGGCCGTCGAAGTTGTGCACCGCGAGGCGCCCCCAGAGGCCGTGAAAGGACTGGATGTCCCAGAACGGCTGCTGGAAGGGTCCGTTCGCGATGATCGCGATCTGTGCGCCCCGGTCGCGGTACTTGTCGAGGAAACGGAACGTGATGTCCGCGAGAAGCTGCGGCCCCTTCTGGACTGGATCGAGCCGGCTCGGCCAGAAGAAGAGCGGGGCGTCGGCGTTCTCCTCGAGGCCGAGCGCGTGCTGGAGCGCGAGCTTGTTCTGGCGCTTGCCCTCACGGTGGCCGGCGGGGCCGTACTTGAACGGGATCTTGTCGTCCGTCACCGGATTGTCCGCCGAGTCGGGCGCGTTGAGGATGCCCGCCGCGCAGCCGGCGTTGAACTTGTTGCGGATCTCGTTGCGGATCGAGTCGGGGATGAACGAGTGCCAGCCGTTGACGATCTCGCGGAGGAACGTCGGCGAGACGGTGTTGATGAAGTGCGCGCCGAAAACGCCGGAGGCCTGGAGGTCTACGGGGTTGCCGTTGCGGCTCTCCTCGTAGTTGTACGGCGGGTAGCTGTAGTAGAGGTTGCTCCAGAACTCCGCGGCATCGATGCCAGCGTCCTCCACCTGCGCAAGTGTGAGCTTCTGGGTGTGGATGTTGTGGACGGTGAAGAGGCACGGGATGCCCTCACGCCGCGCCGCGGCGGGAATGAGACCGGTCATCCAGTCGTTGCAGTGGATGAGGTCGGGCTGGACGCGCGGGATGATGTTGTTGATGACCTCGCGCTGGAAGGCGAGCGAGAGCTTGACGTTGCCGTCGCCGCGCGAGTAGACGGTGTCGCGGTAGTAGAAGCAACGGTCCTCGGCGAGATGAATGCGCTCATCGGGTAGGTGGCTCTTGTACTTGCGCAGCTCCTCGGCGACGAGCTGCGCCGTCTCGACATGGAACATGCGCCGGTAGTGCGGCAGCGCGACGTGCACATCGGCGCCGAGCGTGTGCAGGGCCTGCACGAGCGACGCCGAGACATCGGCCATGCCGCCGGCCTTGGCGGACATCTTGCCGGCGAGGTTGCCCATCCCCTCGGGGAGATAGGTGATCTCGGGTGTCACGATCAGTATTCTCGGGTTCCTCGTTCTTGTCGCCATGTCAGTCTCGCCTCTTCATGATTTTCGTATATTATAGCATTTTATTTCGCATTCGTGCGCGAGTTTCAGAATTTGGGTGACAAGACAGAGTGAATGCGACTGGCCGCGAAGCTGGCAGTCGCCCGTAGCGCTGGTGGTACAGGCGCTCGTTGCCGCTCTCAAGGTAGATTCCCGGCGTGAAGCCGGCGTTCCGAACGGGCATAAAGAAAACGGAACACCCGCTTGTGACGGGTGCCCCGCTGCCATTGAATCACCGCTCGACGCCTCAGTTCGCCTTCGGTGCCTCAGGGGCGGCCGACGCCGCGGCATCGTCGCCGTAGCCCTTGGACTTGAGATAGTCCACGACCTTGCCGACGGTGGTGAGTTTCTCGGCGTCCTCCTCGGGGATGGCCGCGCCAAACTCCTCCTCGAACGCCATGATTAGCTCGACGCTGTCGAGCGAGTCGGCCCCGAGATCGTCGATGAACGACGCCTCGGACGTGACCTGCTCGGCATTGACGCCGAGCTGCTCGACGATGATGTCCCTGACGCGATCTTCAAGCTTTCCTGCCATAGTAGATGTACTCCTTGTGTTTGGATGGTGGTATTGTATCAAATTGTGTGATTCAGCGCAAGGGGGGGGTCAGACCATTCCCCCGTTGACGCTCAGGACCTGCCCCGTGACATAAGCCGACTCGTCGCTCGCCAGCCATGCTACCGCGCGGGCGATGTCATCGACCTGGCCGAAGCGGCGAAGCGGGATCTTCTCCATGTAGGCCTTCTTGAGATCCTCAGGCAGACCCTCGGTCATCTTCGACTCGATAAAGCCCGGCGCGACGGCGTTGCAGCGCACATTGCGCGAGCCCAGCTCCTTCGCGACCGTCTTCGTGAGCGCGATGACGCCACCCTTCGAGGCGGTGTAGTTCGCCTGCCCCGCGTTGCCGGTGATGCCGACGACGGAGGTGATGTTGACGATCGAGCCGCCGGCGGAGGTGCCGTCGGCCCTCTTGTTCTTCATCATCGGACGCGCGACCGCGCGCGAGAAGAGGAACGTGCCCTTCAGGTTGATGTCCAGCACCTGGTCCCAGTCGGCGTCGCTCATCCGCATGAGGAGCCCGTCCCGGGTGATGCCGGCGTTGTTGACCAGCACGTCCACGCGACCGAAGCGCTCGATCGTCGCCTTGACGCAGGCGTCGACCTGCGCCGAGTCGGAGACGTCGACCTTCTGGCACATCGCCGCGCCCTCGCAGCTTTCGATCGAGCGCGCGCACGCGACCACAGTCGCACCCTCCGCCGCGAACTTGCGGACGATTGCCGCGCCGATGCCGCGCGAGGCGCCGGTGACGATCGCAACCTTGCCCTCGAGACTTCCCATCACAGACCTCCTGCGGTGGTCTCGAGGCTGGCGAGATCACCGACATTGAACGTGGTCAGCGCCGCGTCGATCTTCTTGACGAGGCCCGAGAGCACCTTGCCGGGGCCGAACTCGACGAACGTCGTGCAGCCGAGTTCCTTCGCCGCCGCGACATCCGCCGCCCAGTTGGTCGTGCCCGTCACCTGCTCAAGCATCGCCGCCTTGATCGCCCCCGGATCGGATGCGTGCGGTCTGCCGGTGACATTCGAGAGGACGGGGAATCGCGGCACGCCGAACGTGATCGAGTCGAGCACCGGGGCGAGCTTCTCGCGGGCCGGCGCCATGAACGGCGAGTGGAACGCGCCGGCCGTCGCGAGCGGGATCGCCCGCTTGACGCCCAGTTCCTTCGCGACCGTCGCCGCCGCGGCGATCGCGTCCTTCGAGCCCGAAAGCACCTGCTGCGCGGCGGAATTCACGTTCGCGACCGTGCAGCCCGTCCGCTCGCAGAGCGCGGCGAGCTGCTCGGGCGTCGCACCAACGATGGCGATCATCCCCGAGGGCGTCGCCTCACACGCCTCCTGCATGAAGCGCCCGCGCGCCTCGAGCACCTTCAGCGTCGCGTCGAAGTCAAGCACCCCCGCGGCGCAAAGCGCCCCCCACTCGCCGAGCGAAAGACCGGCCGCGCAGGCGAAGTCGACCGCCTTGCGCTTGCGCAGCGAGAGATAGGCCGCGTAGCTCGTCACGAAGATCGCGGGCTGGCAGACGTTGGATTTCGTCAGCTCCTCCGCAGGGCCCTCGAAGCAGACCTTCTTCAGGTCGAAGCCCAGGACGGCATTGGCGGTGTCGAAGAGACCCATCACCTCGGCATCAGTCTCGGCGAGGTCCTTGCCCATGCCGGGAATCTGGGCACCCTGACCGGCGAATACACAACAATAGCTCATAAGTCGGTATTATATCAAATTTTCAGCCCGCCGGACAACCGCACGTGGACATGGTGCGCAGTTTTTTGATACAATAGGGGCGCATGAAGTTCGACCTGCACATCCATTCCTGCCTGTCGCCGTGCGCGAGCCTCGAGATGTCGCCTGCGGAAATCGCGCGCCGCGCAGCCGCCGCCGGGCTCGACGGCTTCGCGCTAACCGACCACCAGTCGGCGCGCAACTGCCCCGCGATCGCCGAGTGCGCGCGCCGCGCCGAAATCGCCTGCCTCTTCGGCCTTGAGGTGCAGACCGCCGAGGAGGTGCACACCCTCGCCCTCTTCGACACCGTCGACCAGGCCCTCGCACTCACCGACTGGGTCTATACCGCCCTCCCGAAGCGCGTCAACGACCCGGAGACTTTCGGCGATCAGCCGGTCGTCACCGCCGACGACGACATCGTCGAGCTCGAATGGCGCATCCTCGCCATGGGCTGCCGCCGCACGATACCGGAGACCGCCGCAAAGGTCCGCGAGCTCGGCGGGCTCTATCTCGCCGCCCACATCGACCGGACGAACTTCTCCGTGTTGAGCGGTCTCGGCTCGATTCCCGATGGGTGCTTCGACGCAGTCGAGCTCTCGCGCACCGCCGATGCCGCGACTTGGCTGCCGCGCGCGGACGGCTTCGCCGTCGTCCGCTCCTCCGACGCCCACAATCCCGATGACGTCGCCCGCGTCTGGACCGAGGCCGATCTCCCGGCCTTCACCGTCGGCGCCCTTCGCGACGCCTTCTCCCGAAAAGCCACCCGCCTTTCGCCACGCCTCACGGCATTCTGACGCCCGCCGCGGCCACCGCGTCGTCGATGATGCGCCGATGCGCCGCGCGCAGGACATCCGGACGGTATTTCAGCACCTTGCGGTCATAGGTGAGGATTCCGTTGACCTCGATCTCGACGTCCGTCGTCTGGGTGTAGACGCTGCCGCCGAGCCCCTTGACCGCGAGTTCCCGAAGCTGATCCATAAGACCAAGATATGTCTTCTCGAGGCCCTCGGGCGTCTTCGTGTCCTCGATGCCCCCGTAGCCCCAGTTGCCCTTCCCGCCCGGTCTCGTCTTCCAGAGGTGCCCCTCGACGGGATGCCCGAGGCCGCCGAACTCGCCGAGGAAGCTGACGCGCCGGTCATTGACCGCGAACATCGTCGGCCCGCGGTAGAGGTGCATGTCGACCGTGTCCGCCGCTTCGCAGACGCCGGTGGGCTTGTGCTGGGTCAGGACGCGGTTCTCCCACTTCCATCCCTTCGGCAGGCAATGGCCGCCCTCCCAGTCCCAGCAGCCGGAAGGCCCGTTCACCAGGCGCGTGGGGTCGTGGCGACGCGTGAAGTCGAGCATTGAATGCGTGAGGAACTCACCGGGCTGCGACCATCCCTCGTTGTAGGGATTCCACATCACGATCGACGGCACCGCCTGCAGGAGGTCCATCATCCCCTTCATCTCCTCGCGCTGTAGGGCGTAGCGCACCGTCTCCTTCGCGACAAGAGGAGTCTTCGCGTCGGAGTTGCCGCTCGGCAGATCCTGGATCACGAGGATGCCCAGCCGGTCGCAGATTTCGTAGTAGCTCTGCGGCTCGACCTTGATGTGCTTGCGGAGCATGTTGAAGCCGCAGTCCTTCAGCACCTTCACGTCGTAGGCCATCGCCTCCGCCGACGGCGGGGTGAGAAGTCCGTCTGGCCACCAGCCCTGGTCCAGCGTGCCGAGGATGAAGTACGGCCTGTTGTTCAGGAAGAACCGCAGCACGCCCTTCGCGTCCTTGCGCTTCTCGAACTTGCGCATGGCGAAGTAGCCCTTCACCACGTCCCTACCGTATTTCGCGGTGAAGTGGTAGAGCTTCGGGTTCTCCGGGCTCCAGCACTCGAAGTCCCTCGTCAGGTCCGTCGTCACCTCGACCTCCCCGGCGCCCTCGACCTTGTCGAATTCGAAGCGGACCGTCCCCCTGTCGATGTCGGTGAACACCCTGTAGGACCTGATGTACAGATCTGGCACCGTCTCCATCCACACCGTCTGCCAGATGCCGGAGACGCGCGTGTAGTAGCAGCCCCCCGGATGGAAGCACTGCTTGCCGCGCGAGTTGACGAAATCCTCCGTCGGGTCCCACACGCAGACCGTGAGCTCGTTACGGCCGTCCGTCACGTAGTCGGTGATGTCAAGCGTGAACGGCAGCTGTCCGCCCTCGTGCGGGACGTCCGTCACCTCCTGGTGGCCGATGAACACCATTGTGCGGAAGTCGACGCCCCCGAAGTGCAGCAGTATGCGCTCGCCGGGGCGCTTCCTGCAGTCGATCGGACGGGTGTACCAGAGAAACTCGTCCGGCTGGATGAGCCGCCCGATGCCGGAAAGCGCGCTCTCGGGCGCGAACGGCACGAGGATCCGACCGTCCCACTTCTCGGGGCGACCCGGCGTGTTGGTGACGCTGGTGATGGCGTAGTCCCACTCGCCGTTCAGGTTGACCCAGTTGTCGCGCACCATCTGCGGTCGCGGGTAGGTGCGCCAGGCGTTCTCGGGCGTGACTTTCTCGCCCCACTCGGTCATGAGCGGCACCAGCGCGGGCCTGTAGGCCTGGGCGGTGAGGGAAGTCGCGCATACGAACGCCGTGCACGCGATTGATGTGATCCTCATCATAAGATCCGTACCTCCGCCTTCGTACTCAGAACTTGAACTCGAGCTGCCAGCGCAGGAAATAGGATGGCTTGTCCGTCTCGTAGTAGTCGCCGGGATTGAAGAACTCGGCGAGCAGGTGCCCGAAGACCTCGAAGCGCTCGCCCTTCTCCTTGTCCGCCAGCCAGATCGGGAAGTCGTACCGCAACTGGCTCAGAAGGCCCTTGAAGAGCCCGTCGCCGCCGCCCATGCCGTCCTGGGCTGCGGCGAAGAGCGGGCCGCAATGCGCCGAGACCGCGTGCCGCCGGCCGAGTTCGAGGCCGCCCGTGAGCTTGATGTAGTGCTGGTTGCTCCACCACGCCGCGCCGTAGTGTGTGCCGTAGAGGAAGAGCTCCGAATCGTTGACGCCGCGCGCCCACATCGGATCCCAAGCCTTGTGCCCGCCGTCCTCGGTCGCCGCGTCGTCCGAGCCGCTCATGAAGTGATAGCCGAGCTTGCCGAACGGCTTGTAGGACGATGCGGTCGAGCTCTTCCAGTTGATGCCGGAGTAGGTGCTCCAGGCCGAGAGCATGTCGCCGCAGCCGTTCGCGCCCACCTGACTCATGCCCTCGAGCTGCAACGACCACTCCTCGTCCAGCTGCGGCACGACCTTGAAGCCGAGCAGCTCACGCTGCGTACGCGGATGCTTCACGTCGCCGCGGTAGAACCGATCGGTGTTCTTCTGCATCACGAAGAGCTGGTAGGGCAGCGCCTTGCCGAGGTCGGACGAGAAGATCGCACCGAAACCCCAGTCGTCCATCTCCGGCACCGCGCCGCCGCCGAGACCGGAGAGGGATCGGTGCTTGCCGCGATCCGTGCCCCAGCGGAAGTCGCGGGTGTCATCGAGGTCGTAGATCGCGAAGAGATCGAGCTTCGACACCTCGGTGAAGTGAAGGGTCGAGCGCACCATGTCCGCATAGGTGGTGCGCGAGCCGTCACCGGGCGTGCCGTCGACAAACACGTGGTCGAGTCCGTAGAGGCCGTAGAGGTCCTGCCGACCGAGACTGAAGTCGAGGACTCCATCAAAGAGCCCCGTTCCCTCGAGGAAGAGGTTATCGAGGATGACCTCGTCGGGGAACGTGTAGGCGTTGCGGTACGGCTCGGGGCACCAGCGGAACTCGTCCGTGAGGCGTGTGTAGATGCGGAACTTGCCGCTGTTCTGGGTGTCTAGGCGCAGCTCGCCCCAGACGCGCGGGCGGAACCGCATGTGGTTGGTGAACTTGCCGCGCACCGAAGGACTGAGCACGCCGCCACCGGGCAGACCCGGCACGTTCTGCATCAGTTCATGGCGGATGCGCAGATCCGCGCCAGCGTCAAAGTCAATCTCGCCCCGCGCGCACAGCGCGGCAACGAGAACACCAACAGTCATCGCTTTCTTCATTTCTCCTCCATCTGTCGATCATCACACTTTCTCAATGTCGTCCTTTCGCCCACAGATGAGTATTATGCCATAATTTCTGCGATATGCCTAGTACCCAGTCTATGTCATGAGAGACTGGCGGCAATCAGGAACGGGCCGACGGGGAGTCCGGCGAGGCGGGTTGCACAGCGGTCTCGCAGCTCGGTGCGCGCAGGCGATTCGCCTTCGTCCGCCAGGTCGTCCAGCACCTGGAAGAGCGTGCCGTAGGCCTCGCCCCATTCGCGATACGGCGCGGGATCGGCTCCGGCCGCGAGTGCGCCGAGCTCCGCCGCGAGCGCGAAGAGGGCACCCGTCTTGCGAGTGCAGATCGAAAGGTAGTCGCTGCGGCCGGTGAGCTCATCGCCCTGCCCCTCGCACAGCCGCTGGATGGCCAGTGCCGTCGCGCGCGACATCTCCGCCGCGTTCGGGAAGTCCGCCTCCGCCACGCGGCGGATGCCGTGGGCGAGCAACCAGTCGCCGACGGCGATTGCAACCGGTACGCCAAACTCGCACCAGAGCGTCGGCCGCCCGCAACGCTCCGTGTCCCCGTCCTGGATGTCATCGTGGATGAGCGAGGCCTTGTGGAAGCTCTCGAGCGCATCCGTCAGCGATGACAGGTCGGCGGTGCCGTCCGGCGCGAGATGCCGGTAGACCTCCTCGCAGAGGCGAGGACGCAAGCGCTTCCCGCCGCGACAGATGAACTCCGCCGCAATCTCCCCGACGCCTTTCTTTCTCTCTGACGATTCCATGCGCGATGGTTCTCCCTGGTCTTTCCACGTGGGTTCTTATTATATCATATATCTCCCTTCGGCTTGGTCAACTATGGTATAATAGTCGCCATGACCAAGGCCTGGTTCCTGCTCTTCCGACCGTGGAGCTACGTCGCGACGCTCGTCCCCTTCCTGCTCGCGGCAGGGCTTGCCGTCGCCTCCGGAAGCGGCTGCGACTGCCGCTGGGGGCGCTGGGCGCTCGGCTTCGTCTCCGGGCTCCTCTTCCAGGCGACCGTCAACCTGCTGAACACGTGGGGAGACGAGCGGAGCGGCGTCGATGACGTGCCTGGCGCGATTCGCACGACCCCGCAGGTTCACGACGGGCTCGTCTCGATGCGTGCGCTTCTCGCGGCGGCGCTCACCTGCGCCGCGCTCGCCGCAGGTCTCGGCCTCGCCCTCTGTCCCTACCGCGACGCCAGCGGCTGGCACGTCGACGTCACCCTGCTTCTCGCGGGATTCATCGGCTTCCTCGGCGCGACAAACTACTCGACGGGATTCAAGTTCAAGTATCGCGGACTCGGCGTGCCGTTCGTCTCGTTCCTGATGGGTCCGCTGGAGGTCCTCGTCGCACTCTGCCTGCTGCTGCCGACGCCCCCGCCGGCAAGTCATCTCCTGGCGTTTCTGCATCCGGTCTACCTCGCGCTCGCGCTGTTCGTCACGCTGCCGATCGCCGCGCTCGTCGGCGTCGTCATGCACGGCAACGACATGCGTGACATCGCCACCGACCGCGCTGCAGGCATCGTCACCCTCGCCTCGCGTCTCGGGCCGCGCTGGGCGCTCGTCTACTACCGGCTCTGCCACACCTTGCCCTACGCGATCACGTGCTGCTGGGGAACGCTCCTCGGCTGCCTGCAATGCTGCAGCGCGGCGGAAGCCGACTGGCGTTTCGCCTGGACGCTCCTGCCGCTACTCGCCCTGCCGCTCTCGATCCGCACGATGCGCACCGCCACCCGCGTCTACCGCACAGAGCCAGGAAATCCGCCCTGGCGCCGACTCGAGCGCGCCTCGGGCGGCGTGCTGCTCATCTACGGCGTTCTCTACTCCCTCTCCTTCGCCCTCACGTTCGCCCGATGATGATCCGCCGACTCTTCACCGACATCGCCGGCGTCTACGACCGCCTGAACCACCTGCTGTCGCTCGGACAGGACCGCCGCTGGCGGCGAATCGCCGTGGGGATGGCGCAACGATCTCCGCGGCGGATACTCGACCTCGCCTGCGGCACTGGCGACCTCACCTTCGCGCTGGCACGCCGCTTCCTCGATGCGGCGATCACCGGCGTCGATTTCACCCCGGCGATGCTCGACCGGGCGCGCACGAAGGCGGCCGATTCATCCAACCCGACGCCGATCACTTTTGTCGAGGGCGATGCACAACGTCTCTCCGCATGCGAGCCGCCGATAGATGCGAACGCCTTCGATCTCGTCACGTGCGCCTTCGGATTCCGCAACTTCCCAGACCCTTCCGCCGTGCTCGCGGAAGTGCGGCGAGCACTCGTGACGGACGGCGAGCTGATCGTGCTGGAGTTCTTCCGTCCAACGGACGCCGTTCTCGGCGCCCTCACCGCACTCTGGCTTCGTCTGATGACGGCGCTGTTCGCGCGCGGACACGCAAGCGCCTATCGTCATCTGCGAAAGTCGATGCGCACGACGCTCACCGAGCAGGCGTTCGCCGACCTCGCCCGCACCCACGGTCTGATGCTCGCCGAGCGCCGCTTCCTCTGGCCATGCTGCACCTGCCTGCGGATGACGGCCGCTCCAACGCCTGGCTAAGACGCTGCAATGCCTCGGGCCCACGCAAGGCGATGAGGCCCGAGGTCCAGCCTCGGGGAAAGTGAAGATGGGCGCGAAAGCGCTCGTCGTCGAAGCGGGTTGATCAGCGGCGGGTGGACAGGTAGTCCGTGAAGAAGTCGGCGTAGTCGTCAAACGACTTCAGGAGGCCCCATTCGCGATCGCTGTGAGGCTCGCCGCCATCGGCGGTGAAGATGACGATCGGCAAGCCGAGCCGGGCGTAGTATGACGCGTCGGTCGCGGCGGACATCCTGCCCTCGCGGATGCCGCCCGGCAGCTTCTCGCCCATCGCCTTCAGCAGCGCCGCAATCTCGGGGTCGCCCGGACGGTTCTCGACCGGATGTCGCCCCGGCCTCGCCTTCACCTCGAGGCCGGTCGTCTCCTTCATGACACGGATGACGCGCTCGTAGTCGGCCATCGAAATGTATCGGCAGGAGAAGTGCATGGTCGCGTCGTCAGGAATGACGTTGCTGACCTTGCTCCCGGCGATGATCGTGGGGGAGAGGACGGTGCGCCAGTGCTCGTTGGGGTCGACATTTGAATTCCAAGCGTCCCTGAACCTGAGATAGGCGGCGCAGAGCTTGGGAATCGGGTTGTCGAGCGCCCAGGGGCGGGAGGAGTGACCTCCCTTGCCGTGCGCGATGAGGTCGATATGAGCGTGCCCCTTCTCGGCGGTGAAGAGCTGGCCGGGCTCCTCGCCGGCCGTGTCGCCGACGAGGATGAAGCGGCGCGGCACGTAGCCACGGGTGATCATCATCTCCGGCGTGCCGTGTCCGCCACCACCGCCCTCCTCGTCCGTGGCGACGAACAGGCCGACGGAGGCCTTGCCGACGAGGTTCGCCAGCACCTGGCAGACGACGACGACGTTTCCCTTAGTGTCGCAGGCGCCCCGCCCGAAGATGCGGCCGTTCTCGACACGCGGCTTGAAGAGCGCCGGCGGGGCGGGAACGACGTCGACATGGGAGACGAAGAGGTAGTCGTGAACCTTGCCGGGCGAGGTCGCGGCATAAAGGCCCTTGCGACCGTCCTCGTTGACCTCGACGGTGCACGTGACGCCGCGCGCCTCGAGCCAGGTGCGCAGCATGTCAATGCCGCGGGAGAGCTCCTGCGCATGCCCGGTCACGCTCGGCAGGGCGATGAGGTCGGTGAGCAGCTGACGGTCGATGCCGCCCGCGGGGGCCGTCAGCCCGATGAGAGACGTGGCCATTGCCACGGCAACAGATTTCGTGAACCTGGTTTTCATTCCCCTTTTCCCTTCTGTGCTTCCCGAGATCCGGACGCCTTGCCCGAACCTTGTCATTATATCATATTCCCTCACCGTTACACCTGCGGGTCAGCGGAAGAGGTTGAGGTAGGCGCTGACAAGGCCGGGGCCGTAGAACATCCAGACGAGGCAGCCCAGGCAGATGTAAGGGCCATACGGAATCTCCGCAAAGTGACCGAGCCGCGTCTTCGCGAACGCAACCATCGCCAACCCAACGATCGATCCGAGAACAGAGGAGATTATCAGCGTCACCAACACCGCCACCGGACCGAACAGCGCGCCGACCGCGCCCATCAGGAAGACATCCCCCAGACCCATCGCCTCGCGCCCGAACGCCTTTGAGCCGAAGAAACGCACGAGCCACAGGAGCGAGAACCCGAGGGCGAGACCGCCCAGGGACCAGATGAGATCTGCCAGTGAGGCGTTCAGCACCGCGCCCAGCACGCCACAGAGAACACCGAGCACCATGCCGCCGACGGTGACGAAGTCTGGCAGGAGTTTGTGGTCGAAGTCAATGAACGAACCGACGATCATCAGCGAGATCCAGATCCACGCGAACGGCAGGAAGAGGAGATTGCTCGAGGCGTATTTGAGAAAGGCCGAGAGGAAGAGCGTCCCCCCGATGAACTCGACGATCACATAGCGCGGCGAGATCGGCTCACGGCAGTTCGCGCAGCGTCCGCGAAGCGCCAGCCAGGAGAGGATCGGGATGTTCTGCCACCATCGGATCGGCGCGTTGCACTTCGGGCAGTGCGACGGCGGACGCACGATCGACTCGCCGCGCGGCACTCGCCAGATGACGACGTTGAGGAACGAGGCGATTGACGCGCCGAGCGCGAACGCGAAGGCGCCGATGATCATGGCGAGGCCAGGATCCGGATGGAGCCCGACGACAAGTCGGCTGCCGCTCAGCAAGACGCTCAGCATGTCATTCCTCCTTCAGTTCGCGACTCATGATCCGCCGCGTCGCATCCGCGGCGCACAAGCCACCGTAGCAGATCTCGTAGACAAGTCCGCAGATCGGCATGTCGACGCCGAGTCGCGTGGCGATCTCATGGACCACCTTCGAGTTCCACACGCCCTCGGCGACCATCTGCATCGAGCCGAGAATCGCATCAATCGCCTCGCCGCGCCCCAGCCGCTCGCCGACAGCCCGGTTACGGGAATGCACCGAGGTGCAGGTCACGATCAGGTCGCCGATGCCGGCGAGCCCGGAGAGCGTCTCGGGCGTGCCGCCGTAGGCGAGCACGAAGCGCTTCATCTCGACGAGCCCGCGGGTGATCAGCGCGGCGCGCGAGTTGTCCCCGTTGCCCATGCCGTCCGAGCAACCGACGGCGATCGCCAGCACGTTCTTGACTGCGCCGCCGATCTCGACGCCGACAGGATCGGTCGAGGTGTAGACGCGGAAACGGGGACCAGACCAGATCTCCTGCACGCGGCGGGCGCGCGCGATGTCCGCGCAGGCGGCGACGACGGCGGTGGGGATGCCGCGCGCGACCTCCTCGGCGTGCGACGGGCCGGCGAGCGCGACGAGCGGGCCCTGTCCGAGGATCTCATCGCCGAGGTCCGTCATGCGCCGGTTGGTGCGCTCGCACAGTCCCTTGGTGATGGAGACGACGAGCGCCTCCGGCGGGATCAACCCCCTGAAGCCGCTGACGACGGACGTGAAGTACTTCGAGGGCGGGGCTAGCACGACGACCGCCGCATCGCGGACGGCAGTCGCACGGTCCGCCGTGAGCGTCAGGGACGGCGGTAGCTCCACTCCCGGCAGGAACCGGTTGTTCCGCAGCGTCCGCCGCATCTCCTCGATGTAGTCGGGGAAGGCACCCCAGAGCGTCACGTCATGGCCGTAGCCGGCGAGTAGCAGGGCATTGGCAGTGCCCCAGCCGCCGTCACCGATGACCGCAATCCTCATATGAGATGCCCCATCTTCGACTTCTTCGTGTCCAGATAGCGTCGGTCATGGGCGTTCGGCGGAATGATGATCGGTACGCGCTCGACGATCTCCAGTCCGTAGCCCTCGAGGCCGGCGATTTTGCGCGGATTGTTCGTGAGCAGCCGCAGCCGGCGGATGCCGAGGTCGACGAGCATCTGGGCGCCCTCGCCATAGTCCCGCAGGTCAGGCGGGAAGCCGAGCACGACGTTCGCCTCGACGGTGTCAAGCCCCTCCTCCTGCTTGCGATAGGCATGCAGCTTGTTCGCGAGACCGATGCCGCGCCCCTCCTGGCGCATGTAGAGGACGGCGCCACGCCCTTCGCGCTCGATCATCTCCATCGCCGTGTGCAGCTGGGGGCCGCAGTCGCAGCGCTCGCTGCCGAGGACGTCGCCGGTGAAGCACTCGGAATGGATGCGCACGAGCACCGGCTCGCCGTCGTCCACCCGTCCCTTCACAAGTGCAAGGTGCTCGAGGCCGGTGATGCGGCTGCGGTACATCCTCAGCCGGAAGTGCCCGTGGTCAGTCGGCAGGTCGACCTCCTCGACCGCCTCAACCAGCCGGTCGTTCCGACGGCGATAGGCGATGAGGTCGGCGATCGTCGTCATCTTGAGCCCGTGGCGCTTCGCGAACACCGCGACATCGTCGAGACGCGCCATTGTGCCGTCGTCCCTCATGATCTCGCAGCAGAGGCCAACCTCCTTGAAGCCGGCGAGCCGGCAAAGGTCGACCGTCGCCTCGGTGTGTCCGGCGCGGCGGAGGACGCCGCCCGCGCGCGCCTGAAGCGGGAACATGTGGCCCGGACGGCGGAAGTCGCTTGGTTTCGCACCGTCCCGCACCGTTGCGCGCGCGGTCATCGAGCGCTCGGCGGCGGAGATGCCGGTCGTCGTCGTGGCGAGGTCGATCGACACGGTGAATGCGGTCTGGTGGTTGTCGGAGTTCTCGCCCACCATCTGCGGCAGGTCGAGCCGACGACACCACTCGGCGCTCATCGGCATGCAGATGAGACCGCGCGCATAGGTGGCCATGAAATTGACGTTCTCCTGCGTCGCGAACTCGGCGGCGCAGATGCAGTCGCCCTCGTTCTCGCGATCCGCGTCATCCGTCACGAGCACGATCTCGCCGCGCTTGAGCGCCGCAAGGCAGTCTTCGACGGAATCGGTGCTGAGCATGGTCTTCTGGCATCCGGCAGGTCGTCAGCTCATTCGCCGAAGGCGCATTCCAGCGCGTCGGAGATCATGTCAACCGCGTCCTCGAGGTCGTCCTCGCCGAGCATGAGCGGCGGCAGGAAGCGCACCACGTTCCTGCCAGCGGTGAGCGCGAGCAGGCCCTGGCCCTTCAGTGCCTCGACGATGTCCTTCGCCTCGCCGTCGACGACGAGACCGAGCATCATCCCTTTGCCGCGGACGGCGAGCAGCTTGTCGTACTTGTCGACGAAGCCCTGCAGCGCCTCGCGCAGCAATTCACCGACCTTGACCGCGT
This sequence comes from uncultured bacterium, assembly GCA_902773015.1. Taxonomy (GTDB): domain Bacteria; phylum Verrucomicrobiota; class Kiritimatiellia; order RFP12; family UBA1067; genus UBA1067. Next base: position 3,412 of record CACYCW010000244.1, on the reverse strand, counting down.
TCTCGAGAAGGCCCTCCTCCTCGATCACCGCGATGACCGCGAGCCCTGCAGCCGCGGCAATCGGGTTGCCGCCGAAGGTGGAGGCGTGGGTCGAGGCGGAGAAGACGTCGGCCAGCTTCGCGTTCGAGACGAGCGCGCCCATGGGGATGCCGCCGGCGACCGACTTCGCCAGCGTGAAGAGGTCGGGCTTCACGTCGTAGCCCTGCCAGGCGAACCACGTGCCGGTGCGGCCCATGCCGGCCTGCACCTCGTCGCAGATGAGCAGCAGGTTCTTCTCGTCGCAGAGCGCGCGCACGCCCCGCATGAACTCCTCCGTCGCCGGGTTGACGCCGCCCTCGCCCTGCACCGCCTCGAGCATCACCGCGACGGTCCGTTCGTTCACCGCGGCCTTGACGGACTCGAGATCGTTGAAGTCGGCGTAGGCGAAACCGACGGGAAGCGGATCGTACCCATCCTGGCACCAGGCCTGGCCGGTCGCCGTCACCGTCGCGAGCGTGCGCCCGTGGAAGCTCTGGCGCATCGTCACCACCTCATAGCGTCCGCCGTTGGCGCTGCCCCACTTGCGCGCGAGCTTGATCGCCGCCTCGTTCGCCTCGGCGCCGGAGTTGCAGAAGAACACCTTGCCGTCAAGCCCGGAGAGCTCGACCAGCTTCGACGCGAGGAGCGTCGCCGGCACGTTGGCGTAGAGGTTCGAGCAGTGGGTCATCGCCGCGGCCTGGTCCTGAATCGCCTTCACGACCTTCGGATGCGAATAGCCGACGTTCTGCACGCCGATGCCGCTCGTGAAATCGTAGTACTGAAGACCGTCGACATCCCGCACGGCGACGCCCTTGCCGGACGCGATCACGACGGACGGCGCGTAGGTCGGCATCACCTTCGCACGGTACAACTCGAGGATTTCCTGTGTCTTGTTGCTCATTCCATTATCTCCGTTCCCACGCCTTCACGCGTGAATATCTCCAGTAGAAGCGAATGCGCCATGCGCCCGTCGACGAGGTGCACCTTGCGCACGCCCTCGCGAATCGCATCGCAGCAGCTCTCGATTTTCGGCAGCATGCCCCCCGAGATCGTCCCGTCCGCCTTCAGCACCTCGACATCGGCGAGGTGGAGGGTGGATAGGAGCGTCGTCGGGTCCTCCGGGTCCTTCAGGAGGCCCGGGACGTCCGACACGAGCACGAACTTGCGCGCACGGAGCGTCCGGGCGAGCGCGGCGGCGGCGTAGTCGGCGTTGATGTTGTAGAGGTGGCCGTCGCTCCGACCCGTGCCGAGCGGGGTGACGACGGGGATGATGTGCGCATCGAGCATCTCGACCACGGCGCGCGCCGTCACGTCGATCACCTCGCCGACATAGCCGCGGTCGGGCTTCTCGATCTTGCGGGCACCGAAGAGCCAGTTGCCGTGCAGGGGCTTCGCATTCGCCCCGCGGTCGCCGAGGCGCCGCACGATGTCGGGGTTGACGATGTTGTTGAGCGTCTTGCGGACGATCTCCATCGTCTCCTCGTCAGTCACCCGAAGCCCTTCCACGAAGCGGGGCTCATGGCCGGACGCCTTGATCGCCTTAGAGATCGCCTTGCCGCCGCCGTGGACGATCACGACCTTGATGCCGACGGCGTTGAGGAAGGCGACGTCATCCATGATGGAGTCTAGGCTCTCCTCGATCTCCATGACCGATCCGCCGAGCTTGATCAGGACGACGGAGCCCCTGAAGTCCTGGATGTAGGGCAGGGCCTCGGTCAGGACCGCGGCCTTCGCCTGAGCTGTGTCTATCCGTACCATTGTTTTGCATATTATACCATAATCCTCGCCGACAGGACAAGCGCGGCAATGCGGACATTTGTCGGTGATGTCAAGCGACTCCAGATCTTACTTCAAGAACGCGAGTTCGCCACCGAACACATTGCAGAAGTCGTCACTTGTCTAGCTCGACATGCCTCTACTTCGCCTTGAGCGAACGCTTGAGGATGCCGAGCAGCGTCTTGCGCTGCGCGGGGGTGAGCGCGGCGACGCGCTCCTCCCACTCGAGCTCGAAGGCACTCTTCGGCTCGCCCATTGCGAGGAAGTGCGCCTTGAGCACCTTGCGCGCAGCATCGAGATAGCCGCGCACCTCCGGGTTGAGCTCGTCCATCACGAGCGCGTTCTCGGCGGCCAGCGCCGGGAAGCGGCGGGCGATGAGATAGGCCGTGAACGGGATGTCCGCGCCGGAACGGACGCCGGCGGGCTGTTCGTGCAGCTGAAAGCCGTCCGGCCCCGCGAGCACGAGACGCCCCGAGCCGACGAACTTGCGCTTCCACTCAATCACCTCGAGCTTCGCCTCCGCACCATTCTCCAGCGAAAGCTTGTAGTCGCTCGTGCGGCGCTGGACGATGACCGGCGTCACCGGCAGCCCGTTGAAGTAGATGCGCACGTCTGGATAGCTCTTGAGGTAGAGCGCGAAACGCGCGGCGAGATTCTGCACCGTCTCCCCGGCGTCGAGGAGCGAATCAACCGTGGCGCGCACATTGGTGATCCTGACCTCCGTGCCGGTCGCCGAGCCGGGCGCCGCGCCCTCGAGCGTGAAGACGCCCGGCTTCTCGGCCGTGCCGGCGATGCGGCAGGAGCGGAATTCCTCCTCAGCGCGCACAGTGGTGAGCCAGTCGACATTGAGACCGAGGGCGAAAGCCTTGAAGCGTCCACGCCCATGGCGCCCGTGCAGGCGGCGCCCGGCGAACGCGGTCGCCGTGCCGCCCTTCTTCCAGCTACCGCCGAGGTTGCCGAAGGTGCTGTCGACCCGCGTCGCGTCAATGCCCGTTCCATCGTCCGCCACGCGCACCGCGTCCACAGCGCCGAGCGGATTGGTGATGAGGTCGACCTTGACCTCCTTCGCGTCGGCGTCCAGCGCATTCCACACGAGCTCCTCGATCGCCATCAGGGGCGTGCCCCTGAAGAGGGACTCGATGTGGTCGGCCTGGGCGTGGACATAGATCTGTTTCATGGGAGGTTGAGATGTTGAGACAATGGGAAGTTGAGGGGAAAATTGGGTTAGCTCTTCACTTCTTCAAGGGGGACGGGGCCGTCCTTCGTCACCTTCTCGATTCGAAGCCGGATCGACTCAAGGTCCTTCTGGCACGCGGCGACGAGCTTGCGTCCTTCCTCAAAGGAACCGATCATGTCATCGAGGTTCATCTCGCCGGACTCCATCCGGACGACAAGCTCCTCGAGCCGCTTGAGATTGTCTTCAAACTTCATGCGCGATATTATATCAAACAAGGCAGGTCTGACGCAATGGGGTGGGGAACCATGAAACTTCTCCCCGAAAAAGTTGGTGGAGAAAATATTTCTATTTTTCTGATCACTACCATCCCACTCCGCATGGGAGTGAGTTCGTAATGTTCGAAAATTCGTGTTGCAACCTGTGTTCTTGAATATGCCGACG
>CACYCW010000243.1 GCA_902773015.1 uncultured bacterium | reverse complement strand
CCACGTGTCGTCGGTCGTCCAGAGAAGCTGCCGCGCCGTGAAGCGGCTCGCGGTGACGACACCGAGGGACGAAATGCAGATCTCCTCGGTGCCCTTCTTCTTGCCGTTCTTGAGCGTCAGCGTGGCGAAGAGGCCGTCGGCCGTTTTCGACGTGAAGCCCGCCGCGCTCGCCGTCCAGGTCGCGTTCGCGTAGGCGATCTTGCCGCTGATCTTGCCCGCCGAGGTGACGCTGAGCGTCGTGCGGTTCTCCGCGCCGGCCGTCTCCGATCCGCCCTCGAACGAGCCGACCGCGAACGCCGGCAGCGCCGCGACCACGAGCGGGACGCTGAAGGTCCGCGTCTTCTTGGCGTTCGTCGAAAGGCCCACCTTCACCTTGGCGACCTTGCCGGCCGTCGCCGCCGTCGGCGTGCCGGACACGACCCCCTTCTTCCAGGCGAGGCCTTTCGGGAGACCCGTCACGGACAGCACCTTGTACGCCGCCGGACCGGTCACCGCAGGCGCGCCCTTGTAGGCGAAGCCCACCGCGAGCGCGGGATCCCAGTCGAGAACCGCCTCCGCGAGCGCGTCGGCCTCCTTCATGAATTCGGCCTCGAGGAAGAGGTCCTCGCCCGGCATCGTCAGCGTGACCGCCAGCGCCAGCGGGTTCGCGACGTACTGCGCGGTGACGTCGTTGCCCGCGGCGTCGCGGACCGTCCAGACCGCGAAGGTGTAGCCCTTATTCGGCTTCGCCGCCGCATTCACCTTCGCGCCGCTCGCGGCCTGTCCGTACGCCTTCGAGAGCGACACCGTGCCGCCCGCCGCGACGCCCGTGCGCGTCACGCCGAGGCCCGCGACGCGGCGGAACGCCACCGCGCCGCCGTCGCCGAAGGCGCCGTCCACCGTCTTCGCGGCGATGCCGGAGGTGGCGGGGTCGGCGACGAGTTCGAAGGCGAGCGTCCTGGAGACGGTCGTCTTCTTCCCGCCGACCTTGGCCGTCGTCTTCGCCGTCGCGCGGCAGACGAGCCGGACGGGGCTCCCGTCCGCGTCCGAATCCGCCGCGAACGACGCCGCGCTGAACGTCCAGCTCTGGCCCGCCAGCGTGAACTTGCCGCTCACCTTGCCGGTCGAGCCGATCGACATCGTCGCCGCGGCGCCGGACACCGTGCCCTTGAACTGTCCGACCGCCCATTCGGGCAGCGCCGCGATTGTGATCGGCACCTTGACGGTCGTCTTCCACTTGGAGTTCGCCTTGCTCGTCACCGTCACCTTCGCGGTGTACCTGCCCACCTTCGTCGGCACGCCGGTGATCACGCCGCCCGTCGCGCTGACCTTGAGGCCCTTGGGCAGCCCCGACGCCTTGAACGTCGCGGGATGGCACTTCTCGGGCACGGCGAACCGGTCGCCCGCCGCGACGCCCACGACGGCGTTCGCCATCGTCGCCCCGCCCGCGGCGAACGCGGCGTTCACGTCCAGCGTCGGCTTCGCGCAGTCCGCCTTCGTGCGGAAGACGGCAACGTACTGTCCCTCGCTGCCGACGTCCGCCACCTTCAGCGTCGTGCCGAACCCGGCCTTCCCGCCGTCCGGCCCGAGCCAGTAGGCGAACAGGCTCGACTTGTCCCCCGCCTTGGCGGTGAACGTCGTCACGCCCGTCTTCGCGTCCGTCCTGTGCGTCGCCGTGCCCTTCGCGCCGCCCTCCATCCGCACGGCCGAGAGCGGCAGCCACTGCGCGTAGTACGTCACCGACGATGCAACTTTTGTTGATGCAGACACCTGCGTCCCGCCATTTGCCGCCGTCCACCATCCCGCGAACGCATAGCCCGTCCGCGTCGGCGTGGGAAGCGTACCCACCGCAGAGCCGCTGGCAACCGTGCGCTTCGTCTCCTTCACGCTACCGCCGTTCCCATTGAACGTCACAGTGACCAAGCCGTCGCCGGGATCGACGCCGCCATTGGGCGTCCAGTGGGCGTAGAGCGTCTGGGCGCTCGTCACACGCGCGATGGACGTCACCCGTGTGCCGCCGGTCTTAGCCGTCCACCAGCCCGCAAACGTATAGCCCGGGCGCGTCGGCGTCGGGAACGCCTCGACGGCCGTACCGACTACGCAGTCCCAGTAATCGTTCGGCGCCACGCTGCCTCCGTTCGCGTCGAACGTAATG
>CACYCW010000242.1 GCA_902773015.1 uncultured bacterium | reverse complement strand
TGACGTCACCGCGCTCGCGGGGATGATCACGATGAACAAGAAGGGCATCCTCGGCGTCGCGATGGGCTCCTCCGAGGCCGTCGGCTACGTCGACCCGAAGGGCGCGATGACCGGTCGCATCAGCGAGCTCGCGTTCGCGCCGGTCGACTTCAACCCGAACGCGCCGAAGGATGAGTGGTCCGGCGACGCGGGCGTGGGCGCGATGGCGTTCTCGCAGCAGGCCGTCAACTGGCTTGCCGAGAAGCACGGCTTCAAGTTCCCGAAGGCCATGAAGCTGCCCGAGCGCCTCAAGGTCGTGCAGGCCGCGATGGAGAAGGGCGACGCGAAGGCGCTCAAGGTCTACATCCAGATCGGTCGCTTCCTCGCGCACGCGATTCCGTGGTACAATGAGTTCTACGACTACTCGAACATGATGATCCTCGGCCGCGTCACCTCGGGTCTCGGCGGCGAGATCATCCTCGAGACGGCGAAGGCGCTGCTGAAGGATGCGTATCCCGAGTGGGCCGAGAAGATCGACATCTTCATGCCCGACGAGAAGGCCCGTCGGCTCGGGCAGTCCGTTGCGGCCGCCCAGATCCCGGTGATCAAGGGCAAACGCAAGTAGCCCGCCTCGGGTCCGCGCGACCTGCCAGAATCCGGGAAGACTCATTTTCTTCCGTTCCCGACCAGTCCAGGGATGGTCTAATCCGATTCAAGGAATAGAAGCAATGCAGAAGGTGAGAATTGGGTCTTTCAAGGGGTTCTGCTGGGTGATGGTCCTGTCGCTGGCGCTTTCCAGTATCGCGGCGGAAGTGAAGTCCGTCGGCAACTGGAAGGTCTCGTTCGATGAGCCCTCGGCGACGTTCGCTCTCGAGAACGCCGCGCGGCTGGTGCGGATGTCGGGTCCGCTCACGTTCGTCAGTAGCGGGCGCACGTGGAAGGTGGCGGCGGCGAGGGATGCGGCGACGGACCGTCTGTCACTGGTCAACCCCGCGGGGCGGGTGCTGGGTTACGTCAGCTTCCGCGGTGACGGCGACCGTGTCGCGATTGAGGTCTTTCACCGGGCGGGCGCCAACTTCTTCCCCGGCCTGCTCACGTGGCGGGCCGAGGCAGAGGTGCGTGAGATCTCGTTCGCGTGCCGGACCTTTACAGTGGCCGGTGAGCGGGTGCTGAACTTCGGCGACGGCACCGCCGATGCCTCCGTGAACGATTCCGTCTTCGCCCGAGAGGAGGATCTGGCCGTGCGGTTCGCTTCGGCCCGTACGCGCATCCGCACGCTTGGCGGCGGACGCTATGCGGTGACACTCGCGGCGGACATCGACGAGCCGTCCCGCTCGACCATTGCCATTGAGGCCGATACGGCCTACTTCAAGTCCCGCTGGGCGCCCGGCTACCATCCGATCGATCGCCGCCGCTGTCCGAGGGCCCCGACGGGATGGATGAGCTGGAACACGTACTTCGACAAGGCGGGATCCGCCGAGAACCTGGCGGAGGCGCGCATCGGGGCGAAGTGCCTGAAGCCGTTCGGTCTCGAGATCTGGTCTATCGAATCGTGGCAGGACAACTCCGAGTGGTTGCCGGTGTCGACCTTCCACCATCACGAGAACCGCTGCTTTGCCAAGCAGTTCCCGGAGGGAATGAAACGGCTGGCGGACGAGATCCGCGCGTTGGGCTTCCGTCCCGGCCTTTGGATGTCGCTCTATGGAGAGGGCGACGAGCGCTTCTACCAGGCCCATCGCGACCTCTACCTGCATGACAAGTCGGGCAAGCCCATCGACAACTGGGCCGGTCGCCACATGCTTGACACGACGAATCCCGACGCCTTGGCGCTGATGACGAGGCTGGCGCGGCAGGCGAGCGAGGAGTGGGGGTATGAGTTCTTCAAGTTCGACGGCATGGCCAACACGCCGCGCAAGTTCGAGCTGCCGGAGATTCGCGCCTGCGCGAAGAATCCGTCCGACAGCAGGTGGTTCGAGAACTCGGTGCGCGCCCTGCGCGAGGGCATCGGACCGGACCGGCTCTTCCTCGGCTGCATGGGCGATTTCACCGGAACCGAGGCGCAGTTCCTCGATGCGTCGCGTCTCGGCTCGGACGTGGTGGGGTGCTATCGGTCCGCTGAACTGCGCACGTATCCGGGCTGCGCACCTTCGCCATGGTGTCAGCTGCCGGTCAGGTGGCGGAACGTGCTGCACCAGGCGGAATGCACGTTCACGCAGGTCTTCGTGAACAATCTCATGTTCTACACCGATCCTGACACGCTGCTGGTGAACGAGTCACTTGAGCTGCACGAGGCGGAGGTCATGGCGACCATCATCGGGCTGCCGGGGCAACTTATGTTCGCTGGCGACAAGCTGGGCGAACTGAGACCGAACCGGATGAAGATCATCCAGCAGGTGCTGCCGGTTGCGGACATCCATCCGCGCAACCTCTATCCCTACGCCGCCTCGTCAATGATCCCCATCTGGAATCTGGTGGTGACGCGTTCGTTCGGCGACTGGAATGTGGTGGCGGTGTTCAACTGGAAGGACGAGCCGCAGGATCTCGCGGTGACTCTGGAGGAGTTGGGACTCGATGATTCCGTCGACCATGTGGCGTGGGAGTTCTGGCAAGGTGAATTCCTTGGGCCGATCAAGGGCTCCATCTCCCTGCGCGTCCCCATGCGGAGCGTCAAGCTGCTCGCCGTGCGGCCGGAGGCGGCGCATCCGCAGTTCGTCGGCGACGACCGCCATGTGACGCAGGGCGCGGTGGAGCTCACCGATCTCAAGTGGGACAAGGCGGCGAGGAAGTACACGCTCGGCGTCAAGGCAATCGGGGGATTCCCCTTCACCTACTTTGTGCGCGTTCCGGCCGGCTTTGCGCTCAAAGGCGCAGTAGCGGATAACGCCCGGGTCGCCGTCGGGTCGCGTCCTAACGGCGTCCTGGCCGTGCGGGTCGAGAGCGCCGAATCCCGCGAAGTGTCCGTCATGCTGCAGTTCTGATGCGAAAATGAGAACTGGAAAGGAAGTATGGCTTTGCAGCTGAAAGTGATTGCGATCGGGTTGCTCGTCGCGTCAGGCGACGTTTTTGCTGCGGCTGGTGTCTCGGGTCGCTCACGGCGACGCGGCAGACACCGCGCGGGGAGGTGGGGGTGAGCTGGTTCAGGCGTGGTGCGAAGATCGATCTGACGATCACGGTGCCGCCGTTCGTGCCGGCGCGACTCGTGCTGCCTGACGGCATCACCCGTCCCCTCTCCGGGAAATCGCACATCGTATTCTGACCGCTAACTGCGTTCGGCGGGGCGCACTAGCCGCGAGAGCGCGAGTTGTGGTATAATATGCGCATGGATATGAAGCAGATCATTATGGTGGCGGCGCTGGCCACGGTCGGTGTCGCCGGTGCGGTGGAATGGCGCAATCTCGACCAAGAGCATCAGCTTGGCGGGCGGAAGGCGAGCGAGGGCTATCTTCGAGGCAAGGTGGTGCTGGTCGATCGCTGGGGACTCAGGTGTCCGCCGTGCCGTGCGATGCTTCCTCAGGTCGAGGCCCTCTGGCAGAGCTTCAAGACGAAGCCGTTCGTCGTCCTCGGGGGCCACTGCAAGGGCTGGGGCGAGGCGGAGGACGTGAAGAAGTTCGTCGCCCAGCAGAAGCTGACCTATCCGATCTATGAGGACGCCGGTCTAGCGACCGGTGAGCCGGAGTTCGACGCGATTCCCTTTCTCTATGTCGTGGACGAGACGGGAAAGGTGGTCTACACCGGTCATAGCGAGCGCATGGCGCGGGAGGCGATCGTCAACTCCCTTACCGACATGGAGGCGCCGCGCAATCTTGCGCAGTGGCGGCGTTTCCTCGATTTCGAGCTTGCGCACCTGCCAGGCCGCGCCTATCTTCGTGCGAACGAGTTCCGCAAGAAGTTCCCCGCCGAGGCCAAGGAGTACTACGAGAAGTTCAAGGCGCTCACGGCCATTCCCGACGTGAAGAAACTCGCCGAGCTCGTCGCCTTCTCGCGCACGGCGAAGGACTCCCCGGCCTTTGGCCCGAAGGACAAGGTGAAGAAGGACAAGTTCGCGCGGCTCATCAAGAGCGCGATTTCGAAGTACGCGTCGCTCAAGGAGTCGGCCGATCCGCGCGTCGCCCAGGAGGCGAAGAACGCCCTCGCCGACCTGATCTGGGCCGAGGCCGCGCTCTAGGGGGAGACACAGACATGGACATGGACAACATCACCGAGATTCTCGAGCGCAACGCGCGCGAGTGGTCAAATGACGTCTCCCTCGTGGAGATCGACACCCCGGACGACGGCCGCCACCGGACATGGCGCGAGGCCGATCTCGTCGAGTCGATACCAGACCGCCAGTTCCGCAAGGAGATCACCTGGAAGGAATTCGACGAGAAGGCTAACCGGTTCGCCAACTTCCTCCTGAGCCGCGGCTACCGGAAGGGCGACAAGGTGGCGATCCTGCTGATGAACTGCCTGGAGTGGCTGCCGATCTACTTCGGCGTCCTCAAGTCCGGCTGCATGGCGGTGCCGCTAAACTTCCGCTACACTGCGGATGAGATCAAGTACTGCCTGGAGCTCGCGGACGCCGATGCGCTCATCTTCGGTCCTGAGTTCACCGGCCGCGTCGAGCAGATCATCGACCGGATGCCGCGTGTCCGCACGCGGCTCTACGTCGGTGCGGACTGCCCGGGCTTCGCCGAATCCTACCGCGATCTCGTCGGCTTCTGCCGCGCCGAGTCGCCGAAGGTGCGGATGACGCCCGACGACGAGGCGGCGATCTACTTCTCCTCAGGCACGACGGGCTTCCCCAAGGCGATCGTTCTCCAGCACCGCTGCCTCCTGCACAGCTGCAAAGTTGAGCAGACGCATCACGGTCAGACGAAGGACGACACGTTCCTCTGCATCCCGCCGCTCTACCACACCGGCGCGAAGATGCACTGGTTCGGCAGCCTCCTCGTCGGCGGGCGCTCCGTGCTGCTCAAGGGCGTGAAGCCCGAGTGGATCATCCGGGCGGTATCGGAGGAGCACTGCACGATCGTGTGGCTGCTGGTGCCGTGGGCGCAGGACATCCTCGACGCAATCGACCGCGGCGACGTGAAGCTCTCCGACTACCGGCTCGACCAGTGGCGGCTCATGCACATTGGCGCGCAGCCAGTGCCGCCGTCGCTTGTCAAGCGGTGGAAGGCGGTCTTCCCCCACCAC
>CACYCW010000241.1 GCA_902773015.1 uncultured bacterium | reverse complement strand
CCGGCGCCCGTGCGCTTCTGGCCGATCGAGTCGATCTCGTCGATGAAGACGATGCACGGCGCGCGCTTCTTCGCGTCCGAGAAGACGTCGCGCATGCGACTTGCGCCGACGCCCACGAACATCTCCTCGAAGTCGCTGCCGCTCATCGCGAAGAAGGGCACCTTCGCCTCGCCGGCGATGGCCTTGGCGAGCAGCGTCTTGCCGGTGCCGGGCGGACCGACGAGCAGGATGCCCTTCGGAATGCGCCCGCCGAGCTTCTGGAAGGACGCCGGATCCTTCAGGAACTCGACGATCTCCTGCACCTCCTCCTTCGCCTCGTCGATGCCCGCGACGTCCGCGAACGACACGCGGTTCCTCTTCTCCTCCTTGCCGTCGAGCACCTTCGCGCGCGACTTGCCGAAGCCGAGGATGCCGCCCCCGCCGCCCATCCGGCGGTAGAAGAGCCAGTAGAAGAGGAAGATGAAGCCGAAGAAGAAGAGGAACTGCATCACGAGCGGCGAGAGCGCGCTGCGCCGCTCGCGCACCTCGACCTTGACCTGCGCGTTGAAGAGGTCGTTCATCAACCCCTCGTTCTCGCCCGGGACGAGCGTGACGCGGTACTTCTCGCGCTTCGGGTTGCCCTTCTCGTCGAGCTCGTCGGTCTCGACCTCGCCGGAGAGGAACGTGTCGCCGTCGTCGCGGTCGACGGTGCGGATTACGGGCTCGACGATCTTGCCGGCATCGACCGCCTTGAAGAACTCGATCTGCGTGAGCTCCTTGACGTTCTGGACGTTCGGATTCATCCGATACATCGAGAAGAACATGACCGCGATGAGCGCAATCATGAGCCACGAACGCCAGCTCTGATTTCCTTCCTTTGACATTGACGGGTATTATACCAAATCCGCCTCGGTTTTTGTATGGTGAATTTGCGGGACGGCCCTTTGGCTCTTGCCCGCCGCCTCCAGAAGTAAACGCACGGACTCCGTGCGTTTACTTCTGGAGGTGGTGCAGAAAGATAGGATGAAACGACTTCACCGTCCCTTCGTCCGCGCTGGGCGAAATTATGATATAATACACGGCGTCGTCATTCGTGACGACGCATTCCATGATAAACTCTACGGAAGAAAGAAGGAAAGAAATGAACTACAAGTACAGCTGCCTGAACCCCATCGCGGAGTGCGGGCTGAAGAACCTGCCGGAGAACTACGCGCGCACCGAGAAGTTCGAGGAGGCCGACGCCGTCTTCGTGCGCTCGGCCAAGATGGACGAGCTCACGCCAGGCGCGAACCTGCTCGCCGTCGCCCGCGCCGGCGCCGGCGTCAACAACATCCCCCACGCGGAGTACGCGAAGAAGGGCATCGTCGTCTTCAACACCCCGGGCGCGAACGCGAACGGCGTGAAGGAGCTCGTGATCGCCGGTATGCTGCTCGCGAGCCGCGACATCACCGGCGGCGTTGAGTGGGTCAAGGCGAACGCCGCCGACCCCGCCATCAACAAGACGGCCGAGAAGGCGAAGAAGGCCTTCGCCGGCACCGAGATCATGAGCAAGCGCCTCGGCGTCATCGGCCTTGGCGCAATTGGCCAGAAGGTCGCCAACGCCGCCGTCGGCCTCGGCATGGAGGTCTACGGCTACGACCCCTACCTCTCCATCGACGCCGCCTGGAACCTGAGCCGCGCCGTCCGGCACTGCAAGAACGTCGAGACCATCTACCAGGACTGCGACTACATCACGATCCACGTGCCCGCGCTCGAGTCCACCAAGGGCATGATCAACGCCGAGGCGATCGCCATGATGAAGACCGGCGTCATCATCATCAACGCCGCGCGCGACGTCCTCGTCAACGAGAAGGACCTCCTGGCCGCCATCGAGTCCGGCAAGGTGCGCAAGTACGTGTCGGACTTCCCGAACGCCACGACCGCCGGCAGGAAGGGCTGCCTCGTCATTCCGCACCTCGGCGCCTCCACGGCCGAGGCCGAGGACAACTGCGCGGTGATGGCCGTTAAGGAGATGCGCGACTACCTCGAGAACGGCAACATCGTCAACTCGGTGAACTACCCGATGTGCAGCCTCGGAGCGCCGACCAAGGCCGGCCGCATCGCGATCTGCCACAGGAACGAGGCGAACATGATCGGCACGTTCACCTCGATCCTCGGCAACGCGAAGGTCAACATCGACGCCATCGCCAACAAGAGCCGCGGCGACTTCGCCTACACGCTCATCGACACCGACTCGGCGATCCCGGAGGATGTCGTGAAGGCGCTCGGCGCATCCGACGCGGTGATTCGCGTGCGTGTCATCAAGTGACGCGGGGGGGAGGATGTCGGGGTTCGTCCACCTGCACCTGCACACGACGTACTCGCTGCTGGACGGGCAGTGCCAGATCAGGCCGCTCGTCGCGAAGGCGAAGGCGCTCGGCATGGGTGCGCTCGCGGTGACGGACCACGGCAACCTCTACGCGCTCAAGGCGTTCCACGACGAGTGCCGCGCCCAGGGCGTGAAGCCCATCCTCGGCTGCGAGGCGTACGTCACCTCGACGGGTGACCACACGACGCGCGACAAGACCGAGAAGCGTTTCCACCTCTGCCTGCACGCGAAGAGCCTCGTCGGCTACCACAACCTCGTGCGCCTCATCTCCGAGGCGCACATCCACGGCTTCTACCAGCGCGCCCGCGTCGACCATCGGCTGTTGGAGAAGTACCATGAGGGCCTGCACTGCTCGTCGGCCTGCATCTTCGGCGAGATCGCCCACTATCTAGACGACAGCGCCAAGGGCGGCAACAACCCTGCGAAGGCCGAGGAGATCGCGCGCTGGTACCATGGGGTGTTTGGCGACGATTACTCCCTCGAGGTGATGATCCACCCAGCCGGCAAGGGCGAGGGCGCCGAGACGGTCCCCGGCAAGGAACCGATTCCGCCCGAGGCGATCGCTGACTTCCGGGAGCTCGAGCAGCGGCAGCGGCGCGTCACCGAGCGGATGCTCGCGCTCGGCAGGAAGCTCGGCATCCGCGTGATCGCGACGAACGACGTCCACTTCCTCGAGAAGGACGACGACGATTCGCACGACGTGCTGCTGGCGCTGTCGACTGGCAAGAAGATGTCCGAGTCGGGCCGCCTGATCTACACCGGGCAGGAGTACTTCAAGACCGAGGAGGAGATGCGCGCGCTCTTTCCCGACCACCTTGAGCTCATCGACGCGACGACGGAGGTCGCCGACCGGGTGGAGGAGTATGATCTGAACTCCGACCCGATCATGCCGAAGTTCCCGATTCCGGCGACCTTCGGCACCGAGGAGGAGTACGCGGCGCGATTCGACGAGGCGGCGTTGAAGGCGGAGTTCAACACGAAGGACAAGCCGGGCAACTTCGAGCGGCTCGGCGGGCTCGAGAAGGTGCGCCGCATCAAGTTCGAGGCCGACTATCTCCAGTCGCTAGTGTACGCTGGGGCCAGGCAGCGCTGGGGAGATCCGCTCTCGCCCGAGATACGCGAGCGCGTCGACTTCGAGCTTGTCGTCATCAAGACGATGGGCTTTCCCGGCTACTTCCTCATCGTCAACGACTACATCGCCGCTGCGCGGCGGATGGGCGTCTGGGTCGGGCCCGGCCGCGGCTCGGCCGCCGGCTCGGCGGTCGCCTACGCGCTCGGCATCACCAACGTCGACCCGCTCAAGTACGACCTCCTCTTCGAGCGATTCCTCAACCCCGACCGCATCTCCATGCCCGATATCGACGTCGACTTCGACGACGCCGGGCGCGGCAAGGTGCTCGAGTACGTGACGGAGAAGTACGGGCAGGACCACGTCGCGCACATCGT
>CACYCW010000240.1 GCA_902773015.1 uncultured bacterium | reverse complement strand
CCCTTTTCGCACATCAGCGACGAGGCGCACTTGAAGAAGTGGTCGTTGTCCTCGTTGACCACGAACCATCTTGGCGACGATGCGCGCGCTGCCTGTGCCGCAACCAATGCGGCGGCGAAGAAACATGCTCCCATTGCTTTCATGCGGATATTCTACCACATGTGCGACCCGGCGGACACTCCCCAGATTCCGTAGGACGCATTGTCGCGTATGACATTCCGGAATTTGGTAAAATATACGCATGACCGCAGCATTGGCAGTCCTTGCGGCAGTCGCCGCGACAAACGCCGCCGTGATCCGCACGGCGGATGATCTCTCGGTCTCGGTATACGACCGCGCCGAGGTTGGGCGCGGCTTCGCCATGACGGCAACCTTGATCCACGCATCTTCCATACACGACGGAATGAGATACAACGTCGTGGACCCATCCGGCGCGGTGATTGTGGAAACCAAGAACTTCGCGCGTTTCCTGCCAGAGCCGGTTCTCGGCGACCTGCTGAGCGTCTCGGGATTCATCGACTTTGGATGCAACAGCCTCCGCGAATACGCCCACTGCACAAACATTGCCGTCATCTCCCACGGCCCGCAGCCAAAGCCCGTCGAAACCACATGCGCCAAGCTGCTGACCGGCAAGCTCGACTTTCAGCTCGTAAAGATCACGGCCGACATTCGAGACGTTGTTCATGACGAAATAGACCCGAAGTTCGCATTCGTCGTACTCGCCGGCGAGCAGGCGATGATTCCGA
Organism: uncultured bacterium; assembly: GCA_902773015.1. GTDB lineage: Bacteria > Verrucomicrobiota > Kiritimatiellia > RFP12 > UBA1067 > UBA1067. The sequence goes on along the minus strand of CACYCW010000240.1, from coordinate 2,652 downwards.
TGGACATCGCCCCGGACCGGCTTCTGCGCATCTTCGGCGAGACGGACCCCATAGGAGCCAAGCTCGAAGTCGTCGGTATCTGCACGGCGTCCCCGCTTGCTGGCCGCCGCCACTTCGGCAGACTGCTGACTCCGTCCGGCCCGGACGCCATCAGGATCGTGGAGCCTCCGCCCGCAGACCCATTCGACGCCCCTGAGCTCGGGGAGTTTCGCCGTCTGCAGCCTGAGCAGATAGCCTCGCTCGGACGGCACCGCGTCACGGGGACAGTCGTAGCCGTCGAAAGGCGAAGGCTTCTGATCGTGCGCACCGACGCGAACAAGATACACAACGTGGTGCTCGCATCCGGCAACCCTCCGCCGTGCGGTACGCGCATAACCGCCGTCGGCTTTCCCAACACAGACCTGTACAGGATAAACCTGGCACACGCAATCTGGAGGTACGAGACGGGGGCCGTCGCGCCGCACGAGGAAGCCGCACGTCTCGTCGACGTGCGGAGCCTTCTCTACGACGCGGGCGGCAGGCGCAAAATCGACTCAAGGCGCCACGGCCGGGCCATCCGCCTCGCAGGCATCGTGAGGGCGCTGCGCTTTGCCGACGGCGAAAGCGACCTTAATGTGGAGTGCGACGGGCACCTCGTCAACGTGGACGTCTCCGCGTGTCCCTCCGCGCTCGACGGTCTCGAACCGGGCTGCGAGGTGGAGGTCGCGGGGGTCTGCGCGATGGAGACGGAGAAGTGGAGCCCGGAAACGGTGTTCCCCAGCATCACCGGCATCACCCTCGTCATGCGCGGGCCGGAGGACATCCGCATCACGGCGCGCCCTCCGTGGTGGACACCCGGCCGGCTCCTCGCCGCGATAGGGGTTCTTCTCGCTGCAATCGTCGGCATACTGGCGTGGAACATGATGCTGCGGCGCGTCTCTGAACGCCGCGGCCGCGAACTCGCCGCCGAGCAGGTGGCGCACGTCGAGTCGAAGCTGAAGGTCTACGAACGCACCCGCCTCGCGGTGGAGCTGCACGACGCGCTCTCGCAGAACCTTGCCGGCATCTCGTTCGAGATCGACGCCGCCGAGCGCCTCTCCCTGTCCGACGGACGAGGCTCGCAGCGGCACCTCGAGGTCGCGTCCCGGTCGCTCGATTCATGCCGCGCTGTGCTCAAGAACTGCATCTGGGACCTCCGCAGCAACGCCCTGGAAGACGCCGACATGGACACCGCCATCAGGAGGACTCTCGCCCCGCATGTCGACGACGGCGTACTCTCCGTCAGGTTCAACGTGCCGCGGGATCGCTTCACAGACGCCACCGCGCACGCCATCCTCTGCATCATACGCGAACTGGTCCTGAACGCGATCCGCCACGGCGGAGCGACGCGCGTCCTCGTGGCCGGGAGCATCGAGAACGGGCGGATGCTGTTCTCCGTAAAGGACAACGGGGCAGGGTTCGACCCCGCCTCCGCTCCTGGTTCGCGCGAAGGTCATTACGGCCTGCTCGGCATACAGGAACGCGTAGAGTCGTTCGACGGCGACTTCTCCATCGAAAGCGCACCGGGAAAAGGCGCAAAGGCAACAGTATCGCTATGGATAAAATCAGAATCTTGATAGCCGATGACCACACGATCGTCAGGACGGGACTCACCGCTCTTCTGGGAACCGTCCCAGGCATGGAAGTCGTCGGCGAAGCCAGAAACGGCGAGGAGGCGGTGCGTCAGGCGACGGAGCTCAGGCCGGACGTCGTCATCATGGATCTCATCATGCCAAGGAAGGACGGCGCCGCCGCGACGGTTGAAATCATGTCGTCCGTGCCTGGCACGCGAGTTCTGATCCTTACTTCGGTAGGGGCCTCGGACGCAATCGCCAAGGCCCTCGACGCCGGCGCGACCGGCGCGATGATGAAGGACTCGCCAAATTCTTCGCTTATTGCCGCCATTCGCGCCGTAGCGGCAGGCAAGAGCGCGATATCCCCGGAAGTGCGCCGGATGATTGCAAGGGATCCGCCGATCGACGTTCTTACGCCCAGGCAGGTTGAGGTGCTGCAGTCGCTGACGCGCGGCCTCACCAACCGCGACATAGCACGCCTGCTCTCGATCAGCGAAGACCGCGTGGAGCAGCACATCCGCTCGCTGCTCGAAAAACTCGGCGCGGCCAACCGCACAGAGGCAGTATCCATCGCCCTCAGAAAACAGCTGCTGAAGATATAGCCGCAGACCAGCCGCGGCAAGACTACCGAGTTTGATGTGATTTGTCATAGTAAGGACAACGAACACCTTGAAAACGTGTGACTTCTGCATCTACCAACACCTTGAAAACGTGTAATTTTTGGATTTGCGAATCCCTTGAATTCAACCACATCTGGCTTGTGTTCAAACACGAAAAAAGTTCTTCGTCTCGGCGCTAAAGGCAGATGCCCGCATCCGCGACTATGACGGCGCTTTCGAATGGCTGAAGGGTGCGATGACCGTGAACATCTGCTACGGCGCAAGCCGAGCGTCGGTCTGCGTCTCAACATGGACAGGACGACGCTTAAACCAGTTCATCGCTCCCCAAGCCTCCTCGTCGGCTTCCCTTCCTCTGGTCGTTGTCGAGAGGTGCCAACTCCTTTTCCCTGTGCTCCTCAAGCGGAGGGGGCGGGAGAGCCGCGAGTGAGGAACGCGGGGCT
>CACYCW010000239.1 GCA_902773015.1 uncultured bacterium | reverse complement strand
TCCGGCTCGCCCTACCCGATGTCGATCTACGCTCAGCTCGGCCTCGTACTCCTGATCGGCCTCGCGTCGAAGAACGCGATCCTGATCGTCGAGTTTGCGAAGGACAAGCGGGAGAACGAGGGTTATTCGATCGTCGAGGCGGCGGGCACGGCCGCGGGCGAGCGCCTGCGAGCCCTCCTGATGACGGCGCTCACCACGCTGCTCGGCACGCTTCCGATGATGCTCGCGCACGGCGCGGGCGCGTCGAGCCGCAATCACCTCGGCACCACCGAATTCTTCGGGATGCTCTTCTCGGTGCTCTTCGGCATCCTGCTCGTCCCGGGGCTCTACGCGCTCTTCCAGACCTGGCGCGAGCGCATCAAGCGCGTCTTCGAGTATATCTCGACAACGGCCGCACGGCGCCGCGAGCTGAAGGCCCGGGCGACGAAGTGCTAGGGCGGGGGACGACGCGGGACGATGTGTGCGATCACGCTAGCGGCCCTCTGCCTCGCCCTGACGCGCGCCGAGATCATCGAGCGCATGCGCGCGCCGGTGATCACCCAGGCGGACGGGCTCGTGCAGGTCTTCGCGGACTGCCCCGAGGACATGCGCCGCGAATACCAGATGCCGATCGCGAGCTTCGCCGCTGATACGGTGAAGACGCTCTACCGCGGCCTTGGGCGGCGCTCCGAGCGCTTTCCGCGTCCCGGCGTCATCATCCACGTCGGCGACGTGCGCACGAATCTCGCCGAGGTGGTCGTGCGCGTCGCCACGAACGAGAACCGTGCCGTCACGCGGCTCTACGTGCGCAGCCCCGGCTACGCCGACCTCGCCCGCCTGCGCCTTGAGGTCATCAAGGGATTCTACCGCAGCGTCGAGCGCCGCGAGCTCTCCGACGCCGACGCGATCGCCGCCTACCGCCGATCCGATCCGGCTTTGCGCATCCGTGACGACCGCCTGCGGCTGGAGACCTGGCTGGACGGCCGCGGCGGTCTGGACGACGAGGAGGGGCTGCGGCTGATGCGCAAGGTGCTCGAACCGGGACGGGCGAGCCGGCGCGACGTGCTCACCTTCGCCTCGCGGCTCTATCTCTACCCGCCGGCGTACGACCTCCGTTTCCTCGGGCGGTTCGACAGCCTCGACTTCCACGAGGCGCTGCGTCTGGCACGCGTCGATCCGACGATCCGGCTCATCGCGGCGCAGAAGTCCCTTGAGGTCCCCGTCTTCGGCGGCGGACACGGAGCGGAGCTCACGGCGGCGGCGCTCGCCTACGAGGTGTTCCTGCGGGAGCTCGGATCCGGCGAGCGCGACGACAAGGAGCTTGCGGCGCTCCTGGAGGATGCGGACGTCAAGCTGAACGTCGCCTACGAGAAGGCGAGAAGGGAAGGAGATCTATGAAAAGGACGATCACGGACAACACGGTGGACCCTGATGTGCTGACCTACACGGTCGGCGAGGATCCGGTTCTCGACCTCGCGCTCGCACGCTGGGACTGCATGGGCACGGCGGCGCACGTGACGATGCTCTCGGAGATGCGGCTCGCGCGTCCGGTCGTGACGAAGGCCGAGGCACGGCGGGTCCGCCGCGAGCTCGCGCGCATCGCCGCGCTCGCTGCCGCCGGCCGGTTCGTCATCCGCGAGGACGATCAGGACGTCCACATGGCCGTCGAGCGGCTCCTGACCGAGCGTCTCGGCGACCTCGGCAAGAAGATCCACACGGGCCGCAGCCGCAACGACCAGGTGGCGGTCGACGTGCGACTGCACATGAAGGACGGCATCCTGCGCGCCGAGCGCGAGGTCGCTGAGCTGGCCGCCGCGCTCTGTGCGTTCGGCCGGGAGGCCGGCGCGGTGCCGATGGTCGGCCGCACCCACCTGCAGCCCGCCATGCCGTCCACCGTCGAGATGTGGGCTACCGGCCACGCCGAGATGGCGCTCGACCAGCTCGAGAACCTCGAGGCGGCGTATCGTCTCGCGGACCTCAACCCGCTCGGCAGCGCCGCGGGCTACGGCGTGCCGCTGCCGCTCGATCGCCGGCGCACGACGGAGCTTCTCGGCTTCTCGCGCACGATCCACAACTGCTTCGGCGCCTCGATGGCGCGCGGCGCGTGCGAGGCGGCGCTCCTGTCGGCGCTCGCCCAGCTGATGGCGGTTCTGTCGCGTCTTGCGGAGGACCTCATCCTCTTCTCGATGCCGGAGTTCGGATACTTTCGCCTGCCGCGCGCGTACTGCACGGGCTCGTCGATCATGCCGCAGAAGTTCAATCCCGACGTTCTGGAGCTCGTGCGCGGCAAGACCGCGCAGGTGATCGGCTGGCAGACAGCGGCGCTCACGCTCCTGCACGCGATGCCTGGGGGATACAACCGCGACTTGCAGGACGCGAAGCTCCTCTACATGAAGGGGCTCGAGACGACGCGCACGACGCTGCGCATCCTCGCCAAGGTGGTGAAGGGGCTCTCGGTCGACGCCGAGCGCTGCCGCGCGGCGTTCTCGCCCGGCGTCTTCGCGACCGATGTCGCGCTGCGCCAGGTCGCCGCGGGTCGTCCCTGGCGCGATGCCTACCATGACGTGCGCGACCATCTCGACCGGCTCGCGACCGAGGACTGCGACGCCGCGGTGCGCGCGAAGCGCCACGAGGGCACCTGCCTCGGGCTGAACCGCGCCCTCTACCGCCGCCGCATCTCCGCCGCCGACCGCTCCGCCGCGACCCGCCTCGCCGCGCTCGACCGCGCCTGCCGCGCCTTGCTCGCCTGATTGCGACTCGTCCCTCACGACCTGCCCGAGGACGTCGATCTCAGGGGCGCGAAGATACACGATTCCTCCGCCGAGGCGAGCAACGCCTGGGGCGGGCTGGGATCCGTCTCGCGTGCGCTCAAGAACGTTCGCCATCACATTTTCTGCGCAAAAGTCGGTCTGGATTTGATATAATTATCGACACAGCGAGGATTAACGGGAAAGAGAACACCATGCCAGCCAAGAGCTCGAAGATTACCGTGGAGGTGCTGCTCGTCGGCGCTGACATCGACGGAATCAAGCTGCAGCCGCATCTCATCAGGACGCGGAGGCTTCTCACCGTGGACATGATCTGTCCGCGCTCGGCGATCGCGAAGATCGCGCTCAAGGAGTTCCGTAACGTTGTGCAGCAGTACACCGTCGGCATCAGCGACATCGCGTCCGCGCCGATTGACGCGCTGGCGCAGCTGGAGGGCACCTATCCCGGGCCTCGGACGGTCGCGCAGGGCGTGTTGGACGTCACCGAGGCGATGATGCAGGAGGCGGGAGCGTCGGTCGTCGTTGAGGTTCCTCTGCATCGGCCGCGGTTTGCGCGGACGGTCGGTCATGTCAGGCTGGAGCTTCGCGGATGAGCGACGAGAGAAGGCGAGTCGGGCCCTACGAGCTCGTGCGCGTGCTCGGCAAGGGCGGCATGAGCGAGGTATACGAGGCGGAGAATCCCCGCCTTGGCTCTCGGCATGCCCTCAAGCTCTACGCCTATGAGAAGGACGATGCCGAGGTGCGCGATCGTTTTCTCGTCGAGGGCAAGTTGCTCGCGCGGCTCAACCATCCCCGCATCGTCAAGGTCACCGATTTCGGCACCGAGGAGGGCAGCGGGCGACCATATTTCGTGATGGATCTCGTGCTCAACGAGCGTGGGGAGATGCAGCTTCTCTCCGATGTCGAGCCCGGCACCGTTGACGAGGAGCGCATCGGCCTGTGGTATGATGACCTCCGGGAGGGGCTCGCCTACATCCATGCCCACGGCGTCATCCACCGCGATTTGAAGCTTCAGAACGTCCTTATCGGGCCGGACGGTCATGTCGTGCTCACCGATTTCGGCATCTCCAAGATCTTCGACGCCAAGGGCGACGGTGTGCAGATCGTCGACACGGTGCGCACGCTCGTCAAGCTGAGGGAAGGGCGGAGCCTGGTGATGGGTTCGCTCGGCTACATGGCCCCGGAGCTGGAGATGGGCGTCGCGGCGAGTCCGCAGTCCGACTGGTACGCGCTCGGCGTCATCGTCTATCGACTGCTGACCGGCACCTGGTGCGATGCGCGCACCGATGTCGTCGGTACGCTTGAGACCTACGATCCCGTCTGGCGGCGGATCATCCCGAAGTTGCTGCACGCCAATCCCAACGGCCGCGAGTGCCTTTCATTTGCGGACGAGAAGCGCGCCGACCGGGAGCGCGCCGAGTTCGAGGCCGAGGAGCGTTGGTTGCGCGAGAAGGGCCGCGGGCATCGTGCTCGGCATGTCGCGCGTTATCTTGCGGCGGCTTCCGTCGTAGTTGCGTTGCTGGCCGCCTTCGCGTGGCGCAGCGATCTGTCGGCTCGGCGGCTCCGGGATGCCGAGCTGCGAGCCGAGTTGCGTGACGTGTCGGGGCTTGTCGATTCCGCAATCGAGCGGATTGAAAGCGACCAACGCGATGCGGAGTTTGAGTCCTTTGGGCGTGACATCGCCCCTGGCGGAGGGCGGAGTGCCGCGGCGCAACCCGAAGGGCAGGGCGGGTCCGGTGGCCGAGGCAAGGAGAAGGGCAACGGGCTGTTCGATGATTTCGATGACTTCGGGAGCTTCGGTGAGCGCCGTCGCGGCGGCAACGTGTCGGATGCCGTCAAGGCCCTGCTGAAGAGGGCGTCCGACAAGCTTCACGACCTGCGTCCGTGAGGCGGGAAGACGGTTTTCAACGCAGGGGAAAGCAAGGTTCGAAAGGGGTGCGGAGAACATGAGGTTCGATAAGATGAAGATGTTCATCGCCGTGTTCGCGCTAGTTGCGATTGCGGGGGGTGGCGTGTGGTTCTGGAGTCGTGACCGGGACCTCGGTCCAGGCGAGGAGGAGGCGGAGACCGACTCTTCTGAGATGGTGAAGGACGTGAGCGGGAAGGGCGGACGCATCGCCGCACCCGCGAGGCGACCGGGAAAGTCCGCCGAGTCCGATGAGGACGATGGCGAGGAGGCGTCGGATGAGGAGGAGGATGACGAGAAGCCCGAGCCCATGACCGAGGAGGAGCGTCTCGAGGCGGAGGCCGAGGCTCGCGTCGATGCGTTCGATGCGCTCACGGATCGCTGGAGCGATCAGACCGACAGGCCGGTCACGATGGAGGACGTCGACAAGTTCGCCGCCGCGTTCCGCGCGCTTCCCGAGGATCGGCGCGACGAGTGCGTGCATCGGGCGCTCAACCTGGTGCCGGACGAAAACGCCCTGCTGCTTGCCGGCATCCTTATGGACAAGGAGATGGGCGAGGAGATCGTCGAGACCGTCTTCAACGACATCCTCAATCGGGACGAGGAGGTGAAGAAGCCGATCCTCGAGCAGATATTCAAGGACAAGTCGCACCCCTGCTGGAAGGACGTGGCCTGGATACTTGACGTCACCGACGACCTGCCGGCGGCAGCAGAGTCCAAGCAGCAGCAATGAGCGCGTTCCCCGTCACCTCCGTTACGCTGATCGCGAAGATCAAGAACCTCGCCCCCGGCGATGATGCCGCGGCCTGGGTGCGGTTCTGGGACACCTATCAGGGGGCGATCCGCCAGTTCGCCGCGCTGAAGGGGGGTGAGGAGAACGCCGACGACATCGTCATGCAGGTCCTGGGGAAGCTGGTGGACGTCCTGCGTACCGGGCAGTACACGCCGGAGAAGGGCAAGTTCCACTCCTACCTTGCGACGATGATCGTCAACGAGGTGCACATGGCGCATCGCAAGGACGTCGCCCGCCAGGTCGACAAGCGGATTCCGCTGGACGCCCCGATCGGCGGCGATGACGGCAAGACCGTGGCCGACACGCTGGCCGCGAGCGCCGACAGTCCGGAGCAGCTCGACGCGGACTGGCGCAAGGCGGTGTTGCAGAGCGCGGTGAATCACGTCCTCATGCACACCGCGCTCTCGGACCGCGATCGCCAGATCTACCGGGCCTATGCGTTGGAGGGCGAGGACATCGGCGAGGTCGCGCGCAAGTTCGGCATCTCCCGCAATTTCGTCAGCCAGATCAAGACACGTATCGACAAGCGCATCGTCGCCGCCGGGCGGGAGATGATCGCCAAGGAAGGACTCTAGCCCTGAAGGGTGTGCGAACGCACCGGGCGACGGTATCCCTCGGTTCCAATGTCGAGCCGCGGGCTGAAAGTCTCGCTGGGGCGCTCGCGGCGCTTGTGGCGCTGCCTGGCACGCGGCTGGTGGCGGAAAGCCCGGTGATCGAGACCGAGCCGGTGGATGTGCCGGCCGCCTACGTCGACCTCAGGTTCCTCAACCAGGTGGCGGTGCTCGAGACCGCGCTCGGCCCCCTCGAGTTCTCGCGCCGCATGCATGCGATCGAGGACGATCTCGGTCGTGTGCGCACGGTTCGCAACGGCCCGCGCACGATTGACATCGATCTCATCGACTTCGACGGCATGACGCTCCGTTCGCCATGGCTTGTTCTGCCGCACCCGCGCGCGCACCTGCGTCAGTTCGTCCAGCTCCCCCTGCGGTCGCTGCTGACGAAAGTTCCCGCTTGTCATTTTCAGTCTGTCATGGTATAATTCCCGACATGAAAACATGGTTAGCATTCTGGTACGGGATATTCAAGAACAACCCGACGTTCCGTCTGGTGTTGGGGCTCTGCCCTACGCTGGCGGTGACGACGTCGCTTGAGAATGCGCTCGGCATGGGGCTCGCGGCGACGTTCGTGCTCGTCTGCTCGAACGGGCTCGTCTCGGCGCTGCGCAGGGTGATACCGGCGGCCGTGCACATCCCCTGCTACATCGTGATCATCGCGACATTCGTGACGGCGATCGACCTCCTGATGCAGGCGTACCTGCCGGCGCTATCGGCGTCGCTCGGCATCTTCATCCCGCTCATCGTGGTGAACTGCATCATCCTCGGCCGGGCGGAGGCGTTCGCGTCGAAGAACGGCGTCATCGACTCGCTGGCGGACGGGCTGGGCAGCGGCATCGGCTTCACGTTCGCGCTGGCGCTTGTGGCGACGGTGCGAGAGATCTGCGGGGCGGGCACGCTGACCGTGTGGGGTGACATCGCCGTTAAGGGGTTGAATCCCGGGCCGGTCACGCTCGCGATCCTGCCGGCGGGCGGGTTCATCACGCTCGGGCTTCTCCTGGCGCTCATCAACCGCATCGGCGAGTGGAACGCGCGACGCCACGGGGCGCCGCCGCCGCTGCCGGTCAACCTGGATTGCCGTCACTGCACGCTGTGCCCCAACGGGAAATGAGCCGATGAAATGCCCGAAATGCGGTGTTGACGACGACAGGGTGCTGGACTCGCGCGGCGCGAGGGACGGTGCGGCCATCCGTCGGCGTCGCGAGTGCGCGAAGTGCGGTCATCGCTTCACGACCTACGAGGAGATTGACCGCGACGAGGTGCTCGTCGTGAAGCGCGACGGCACGCGGCAGACCTTCGAGCGCGCGAAGCTCGACAAGGCGATCCGCCATGCGTGCGGCAAGCGCAAGATCTCCGACGACCAGATCCGCACGATCATCGACAACGTCGTCAAGAACCTTGAGGGCGACGAGGTGCAGTCCGCCACGATCGCCGAGCTGGTGATGGCCGAGCTGCACAAGGTCGACGAGGTCGCCTACATCCGCTTCGCGAGCGTGTACCGCCAGTTCAAGGATGTGGCGCAGTTCCTTTCCGCCATAACGGAGATCGTGAGAAAATGAACGAGGCCGAGTACCAGCGTCCACCGATCAAGGTCGCTCTCATGGGGCTCGGCCGGTCGATGTTCGCCGACCACTACCCCGTCTTCCGCCGACATCCGGCGCTATTCCGGGTGGTGGCGGCCTGTGATCTTTTGAAGGACCGGCGGGATCTTGTCGCGAAGGACTATCCCGAATGCCGGATGTTCCGCCAGTTCGCGGACATGCTGGACGAGCGCGACATCGATCTCGTCGACATCGCGACGTGCACGAACGACCATGTGCAGCACGCGATGATGTCGCTCAAGAAGGGGTTCTGGACGCTGGTGGAGACGCCGATGGCGCTCACGCCCGACGAGGCGCAGATCCTGCGCGGCCAGGCGCAGAAGTCGCGCAATCGCCTGCTGGTGCTGCAACGCGGGCTCTTCTCGCCGGCGTTCCTGCTGGCGCGCCAGGCGATCGGCGATCCGCGGCTCGGTCCGATCAACCAGATCCGGGTGCGGCGCGAGGACTATGTGCGGCGCGACGACTGGCAGTGCGTGAAGCGGCTCGGGGGCGGCGCGGCGTACTACGAGATGACCGATCTCATCCTGCAGACGCTGCGGCTGTTGCCGTCGGCTCCGGTGCAGATGTGGAGCGAGCTCAAGCGCATCGCCTCGCTCGGTGACGCCGAGGACTACGCGCACGTCTGCCTGAAGACGCGCGACATGGTCTCGGCCGACGTCGAGTTCAACGGCGGGTGCCTGCCGTCGGAGCGTGCGCCTGCGTTCGAGATCCGCGGCGAGCGCGGCGTCTTCAAGGTCGCGCAGGGCGCGACCGAGGGGCAGATCACGATGATCGATCCGAAGTTCGCGTTCCCGCGGCGCCGCTCGTCGGTGCGTACGCCGCCGATCGGCGACCTGCACGAGGAGTTCCCGGTCGTGACCGAGACGGTGACGCTGCCCAAGGGCACGCTGACCGGCCCCTCCGCGTTCTGGAAGCACGTCTACGACACGGTGCGCACCGCCGCGCCGTTCCCGCTGCAGCTGGAGGAATCGATCGAGGCGGTGCGGTTCTCGCATCTCATGAAGAAGACAAGCCCGTTCGGGAAGTAGGAGGAACATGGCGCGAATGACCCAGAGTCTGGAAGACTACCTCGAAGCGGTCTATGTGCTCATCTCCAGCGGGCGCCCCGCCCAGGTGCATGACGTCGCGAAGATGCTCTCGGTGAAGATGCCCTCTGTCGTCAAGGCGATTCGCGAGCTCAAGCGACTCGGTCTCGTCACCCAGCAGCCCTACGCCGCGATCGAGCTGACCTCCAAGGGCGAGCGCGTCGCGCGGCAGGTGCTTAACCGGCACACCCTCCTGCGGGCGTTTCTCATGAAGATCGGCGTTTCGCGCCGCAATGCGGACAAGGACGCCTGCCTCATGGAGCATATCCTTTCTGCGGAGACGCTTGACCGGATCCGCAGCTATACAGAACGAGACGAAAGCAAATGAAAAGCCAGATCAACATCCTCCGCCAGCTCCAGGAGCTGGTCCTCACCCGAGACGAGCACAACCAGACCGGTGACGGCAGTCACCTCGATTCCCTCAACGACTCGATCGCCGCGCTCCAGCGCAAGCTCGACCCCCAGCTCGCGGGACTCTACGACCGCCTTTACAAGAAGAGCCACATCGTCATCGCGCCCATGAGCAACAACTGCTGCGCCGTCTGCGGCATGCAGGTGCCGATCGCCCAGGGGCAGCAGGTGCGTCTCGCCCAGCATCTCGTCACCTGCTCGAGCTGCGGGCGCATCCTCTTCTCCGACGACGATGCGGTCACGAACACGTCCGAGGCGCCAGACCGCGACAACCCGAAGACGGGTATCTCGCGCTTCAGCGCCCAGGAGCTCATGCTGGTCGATCTGGATGTGAAGACGCGCGAGGATGCGATCGCGCGTCTTGCCGAGGCGATGCAGGAGCACGGCTTCATCTCCAGCGCCGAGCAGCTCACTGTCGCCGCGCTTGAGCGCGAGAGCGTGCTCTCGACGGCGATGGACGGCATCGCCTTCCCGCATGTGCGGGGCGTCGAAGGCGGCGGGCTTACGCTGGCGATGGGCGTCTCCCGCAATGGCATCGAATGGGCGGGCGAGAAGGTCTCGGTCGTGTTCCTCTCGGCGATTCCCGTCGCGGTCTCGGCGTTCTATCTCCGTCTGATGGCGGGTCTGACCCAGGCGTTCGCCAAGGAGTCGAATCGCAAGGCGGCGATTGAGGCGAAGGACCCTGTCGCGCTCTGGAAGGTGCTGCAGAAGGCCACCCGCCAGACCGTCCGTTGAAAGGGGCCCCCGGTCCATGAAGCGCGCGATTGCCCTTGCCCTGGTCGTGTCTTTCGCGGTCGTCGCCGTTTCCGCGGCGCCGCGCCCGACGGGCATTCGCGCCGCGCCGCGCCGCGCGCCTGCCGCGAAGACCGCGCCTGACGCGGGACCCCAGTCCGCCCATCGACGTTCCCCCTATGTCGGCGCCATCTCGGTGAACGCGAAGAACGGAGAGGTGCTCTTCGAGGACAACGCCGATGCGGCCGCCTACCCTGCGAGCGTGACGAAGCTGATGACGCTTCTCCTGGTGCTGGAGGATGTCCGCGCCGGCCGTTATGCCCTTGATGCCGAGGTGGTCGCCACGGCCGACGCCTACAAGAGCGAGCCCAGCTGGGTTGGCATCAAGGTCGGGGAGAGTATGTCCGTGCGCGATCTCTGTACCGCGCTGATGGTCGAGAGCGCCAATGACGCGGCGATCGTGCTGGGCGTGCACGCGTCCGGCTCGCTCGACGCCTTCGTCGCGCGCATGAACGAGCGGGCCGCCGCGCTCGGCATGCGTTCGACGCGCTACTACAACCCGAACGGGCTGCCGCCGGCGTCGAGCTCTGGAAAGCGCTATCCGTGGAAGTCGTTCAACGTCTCCACCGCACGCGACCAGATGCGGCTCGCGCGCGAGATCTTGCGCCACCCCGAAGCGCTGGAGTTCACATCGGTGAAGACCTGCGATCTTGTGAAGACGCAGGGAGGCTACCGCATCGCCGTCACGCGTCGCGCCAACGGGCCGCTCGCGACGACTGCGCTGGCACCGGGCGAGCGCCTTGTCAAGCAGATGCGCAACCACAATAACGTGCTGCGCATGGACAAGCTCAAGATCATCAATCCCGACGGACGTGAAGCGGTGGACGGCCTCAAGACCGGCTACATCGATGCGGGCGGCTCATCGGTCGTGCTGACCGGCAGCCGCAAGGGCGCGCGCGCAGTCGTTGTGGTGCTCGGTTCATCCTCCTCGAAGGAGCGCGACGCCAACGCCACCCGCCTCCTGTCTGATGCCCTCGGTGCCCTCTCGTGGTGAGCAAGCTTTTCATCATCGACCTGATGCCGTTCCTGTACAAGGGGCACTTTGTGTTCCTGAGGAACCCCCGCATGACCGCGAGCGGCATCAACACCTCCGCCCTGCTCGGTCTCGCGAACGGCCTTCAGGCGATCCTGCGCCACGAGAAGCCCACGCACGCCGTGCTGGCCATGGACCCCGGCGGCCCCACGTTCCGTCACGAGGCGTACCCGCCCTACAAGGCGCAGCGCCAGAAGATGCCCGAGGACCTCGCCGCATCAATCCCCTACGCCTTCGAGCTCGCCGAGGCGCTGCGCATCCCCGTCGTGCGCGTCGACGGCTTCGAGGCGGACGACGTGATGGGCACCCTCGCCGTGAAGGGCGCCGCCGCCGGCTTCGACGTCTACCTCGCGACGCCCGACAAGGACGCCGCCCAGCTCGTGCGTTCCGGCGTGCGGCTCTACCGCCCCGCCCACGCGGGCGACGCGGCGGAGATCTACGACGAGGCGAAGGTGTGCGAGCACTGGCATCTGCGCGAACCGCGGCAGATGATCGACTACCTCGCGCTCGCCGGGGACGCGTCGGACAACATCCCCGGTATCCGCGGCGTTGGCGAGAAGACCGCGACCGACCTCCTCTCGAGGTTCGGTGACATCGAGGGCATCCTCGCCAACCAGGCGAAGCTCAAGGGCAAGCTCGCCGAGAAGGTCTTTGCCGGTCGCGAGGACGCGCGAATCTCGAAGTTCCTCACGACGATCCGCACCGACGTGCCGATCGAGCCCGAGTGGGACGCCTACCGCCTTGATGGCATCGATCGCGATAAACTCGTCGCCGTCTGCGCCAAGTTCGAGCTTCGGCGCCTCGCCAAGGAGCTGCTGGGCGAGGCCAATGCCGGAGCGGCGGCCTCGACGGCTCTCGATGGCAATCGGCAGCCTGTCGATTCCGCCGAGGCTCCCGCCTCGCCGCTCGCGACGCTCAGCTCGGTTCCTCACGACTACCGTTACGTCTCCACCGAGACGGAGGCACAGGCCCTCCTCGCGACGCTGATGGCGGAGAGTCGCGTGGCGTTCGACACCGAGACGACGGCGCGCGAGCCGGGGATGACCGCCACCGATGCGCGCACCTGCCGGTTGATCGGCTTCTCGTTCGCGATCGCCGGGGGACGGGCGTGGTACGTCGACGCCGGGCTCATCGACATCTTCCGTCCGCTCTTCGCCGACCCGACGAAGACGCTCGTCGGCCTCAACGTGAAGTTCGACCGTGCGGTGCTGCACCGCCATGGCATCGGATTCGCCTCGACGCCGCACGACGTGATGCTCGCCCACTACTGTCTCGACGCTGCGAGCCGCCACGGGATGGACCTGCTCGCCGAGCGCTACCTCAACTACCGCACGATTCGCTTCGCCGAGGTCGCGGGCGAGCCCGAGCGTGGGAAGGACGAGCCGACGCTCCTCGGCAAGGACGTCGCGAAGGTGACCGACTACGCCGCAGAGGACGCCGACGTCACGCTGCGGCTCGATGACGTGATCCGTCCTCAGGCCCTCGCGCTGAAAAAAAGTGATCAGGAAGGCCAGGCCTCGTATCCCGGATCCCTTGCCGACGTCGAGGAGCCGCTGGTGAAGATCCTGCTGGAGATGGAGCGCACGGGCGTGAAGATCGACACCGAGGCGCTACGCGAATACGGGCGCGAGCTCGACCGCGAGATCCTCGGTTACAGGCAGGGAATTCTCTCCCACGCCGATCCGGGGTTCAATCCCGACAGCCCGAAGCAGCTCGGCGAGCTGCTCTTCGGCAAGCTGGGGCTGCCCGGCGGCAGGAAGACGGCGAGCGGGCAGTGGGCGACGGACGAGAAGACGATCTCCAGGCTCTCCGTCGCGCACCCGATCATTCCGCTCATCCTCGAATATCGCGCGTGCACCAAGCTGAAGTCGACCTACGTCGACAAGCTGCCGACGATGATCGACGCCGACTCGCGCGTGCACACGACCTACTCCCAGGCTTTCACCGAGACGGGGCGGCTCTCGTCCGCCGACCCGAACCTCCAGAACATCCCGATTCGTACGGAGCGCGGCCGGTTCATCCGCAAGGCGTTCGTTGCGCGTGATGCTGATCACGTGCTCGTCTCGGCGGACTACTCGCAGATCGAGCTGCGGCTGATGGCGGCGATGTCGGGCGAT
The DNA here is from genome assembly GCA_902773015.1 of uncultured bacterium. Lineage (GTDB taxonomy): Bacteria > Verrucomicrobiota > Kiritimatiellia > RFP12 > UBA1067 > UBA1067. The sequence goes on along the minus strand of CACYCW010000239.1, from coordinate 1,121 downwards.
GCCGCGATGCTGGAGGCGTTTCGCCAGCGGGCGGACATCCATCGCGACACGGCGAGCCGCGTCTACGGGGTGATGCCAGAGTTCGTGACGGACGACCAGCGCGCGAAGTGCAAGATGGTCAACTTCGGCATCATCTACGGCATCAGCGCGTTCGGGCTCTCGCAACGGCTGAAGGTGCCACGTCGCGAGGCCGCGGATCTCATCGAGACGTACTTCCGTCTCTACCCGAAGGTGCGCGACTTCATGAACGCGGCGATCGCGAAGGCCCGCGAGACCGGTTACGCCGAGACGGTGCTCGGCCGGCGGCGGACGCTGCGGGACATCAGTTCGCGCAACGCGACGGCGCGTCAGGCCGCGGAACGCGATGCGATCAACACGCCGATCCAGGGCAGCGCGGCGGATCTCATCAAGGTGGCGATGGTGCGTGTCGACGCGGCGATGCGGGCCACGGGGCTGCGCGCGAAGATGGTGCTGCAGATCCATGACGAGCTTGTCTTTGACTGTCCGCGCGAGGAGGCGGAACGCCTGAAGGAGATCGTGCGCCGCGAGATGACGACGGCGATCGACTTCGGCGTGCCGCTCGAGGTCGGCATCGGCCAAGGAGGCAACTGGCTTGAGGCGCATTGATGTAAGCATATGAACGCGGTCATCATCTTTGTCGTGCTGTCGGCGCTGCTGGTCGCCGGCAAGATCCTGCGGGTGCAGATCCCGCTCCTCCAGAAGCTCTACCTGCCTTCGTCCGTCGTGGGCGGCCTGCTCGGGCTCATCCTGCTGAACTCCTTCCCCAACGCGATCCCGCAGGAGATCGTCAAGGAGATGCGGCTCATGCCGGGCTTCCTCATCAACGTCATCTTCGCTACGCTCTTCCTCGGCGTCGGTGTGCCGAAGCTCAGGAACTTCGCTTCGTCGGTGTTCAGCCAGCTGACGCTTGCGCAGATCGTGGTGTGGGGCCAGTACGTCGTCGGCGTCGGGCTCTGCGGCTTCCTGCTGATGCCGCTGTTCAGGGTGCATCCCGCGTTCGGCAACCTGCTCGAGCTCGGCTTCGAGGGCGGCCACGGCACGGTCGGCGGCATGTCGCAGGCGTTCACCGCGAAGGGCTGGTCGGACGGCATCGCGCTCGG
>CACYCW010000238.1 GCA_902773015.1 uncultured bacterium | reverse complement strand
CGTCGGGCACTCGTTCATCAAGGCGCAGATGCGCGAGAACGACGCGATCTTCGCGGGCGAGCTCTCGGGCCACTACTACTTCAAGGCCAACTCGACGGCCGAGTCGTCGTCGATGGCGACGTTCGCGCTCGCGAACATCGTCGCGGCGAGCGACCGGCCGCTCAGCGAGCTCATCGCTCCGCTGCGCAAGTACGCGCAGTCCGGCGAGATCAACACGAAGACCGTGACGCCGCCGGCGGAGGTGCTTGCGCGCATCAAGGCCGCGTACGCGGCGAAGGCGCGCGTCTTCGAGCTCGACGGCGTCTCGGTGGACGCATGGGACGCCGAGGGCTACTGGGCGAACGTCCGGATGTCCAACACCGAGCCGCTGGTGCGCCTCAACCTTGAGGGCCGCACCCGTGAGATCATGGAGGAGAAGCGCGATGAATTTCTCGCCATCATCCGCGGCTAGGGGGGCGTTCGGCGCGCTGCTCGTGCTGGTCGCGGGCTGCGGGGAGGACGACGGATCGACCGATTTCGAGCGCGGGCAGGCCGCCTATGAGGTACGGGATCTCGCCAAGGCGGAGCGGTTTTTCGAGAAGAGCCTCGCGCGCGCGCCGGAGGATCCCGATCGACTGCTTCTGCTCGCGCGAGTGCGCCTCGACCTCGGCGAGATCGCGGCGGCCCGGGAGCTCGTGACCCGCGCGGCGGCGGTCGCGGGGAAGGACTCGGACGTGATGCTCTTCGGTGCCCAGGTTGCCTGGCACGCGAAGGACTACGAGGCTGCGGCGGAGACGTTCTCGGCGGTCGCCGATCGCGCGGACTTCGATGCGGCGACGCGTGCCGAGGGGTTCGCGGGGCTCGGCATCGTTGAGATGACGTGCAACAACCGCCATCGTGCGCGGATCGCCTTCCTGCGGGCGATTCGTCTCGACCGCCGGTGCGCATCGGCCTGGTATCATCTCGCACAGCTCTATCGCGACGGTTTCGGCTACCCCGAAGCCGCGCTGGAGAACTTCGAGATCTTCGTGCGCCTCGAGGCGTCCGCCAGTCCGCGCGTGCAACGCGTGCAGCGCTCGGACATCCCCGGGCTCAAGGAGGCCATCACCCGCGCGGCGGCGGATCGGCCGGGCGTCGCGAAGCGCGACAGCTCGGCGTGCGCGGCCGAGATCTCGAAGGCCGAGGCTGCGCTGAAGAAGCGGACGTACAAGCCCGCGTGCCAGCACTACGAGGCCGCGCTGAAGGCCGATCCGATCTCGTATCCGGCTGCGCTGGGGCTCGCGCAGACGCAGCTCAAGGTCGATCCCGGCAAGGGCGGCCAGGCGAAGGCCTTCGAGAGCTACAAGCTCGCGTGCGCGCTCCGTCCGAGCGCGATCTCGACCTTCCTCACCGCCGGCTCGATGGCCGCGAAGCTCGGCTATCACGCGCAGGCGGTGGAGATATACTCGCGCGCCGTCGCGGCGAGCCCGGCGTCACGGGAGGCGCTTGACGGGCTCATCCGCGCGCTGCGCAAGGTCGGCAACAAGGCGAGCGTCGCGCAGGCCTACCAGGAGTACCGCGATTCGCTGACCGCGCCCAAGCGCAAGTGATGCCGGAGGGGTTCCAGATAGCGGATTACGTGTTGTGCGGCGTGACGCTCGCGCTGGCCGTGACCGGTCTCTTCCGCGGCTTCTCGGGGACGCTCGCCTTCCTGCTGGCAAGCGCGGCGGCCGCCTGCGTCGCCTCATTCGGCTGGGTGCATTTGGCGGGACTTACCGAGGCCACGTGGATGTGCGTCGCGGGCACGCTCATCGCCACGCTTCTTGCGTTCGGTCTCGTGCGTTTCGTGGTGACGAAGCTCGTGCACGGGCTTCTTGCGCAACCGGCCGACGCGATCTTCGGGTTCGTGGCGGGGGCGTTCGTCGGGGCGTTGCTGGTAGCGCTCTGGGCGTATTCCGGCTTTCACACGGAACAGTCGATGCTCGTCCGGGAGATGCAGCCCTATGTGCGGTGACGAGCTGATGGCGGAAGCCCGCAAGTTCGAGAAGAACCTGCTGAACTTTTTCTGGCGCCAGGGCGTTTCATACAGTGAAGGCGAGGATCTTGTCCAGGAGACGTACCTCCGGCTGTGGAAATACCGGTCGGAATACCGTCCTGCGGCGAAACTCTCGACCTTCCTCTTCCTGATGGCGCGTCAGGTGCGCGTCGACGCGCTGCGTCGGCAGACCCGCCGCGAGAACCGGGAGGAGACGTGGGGGAAGGAGCAGCCGATGACGGAAGTGCCGCGTCTCTGCGAGCGCGAGGATGTCCGCTGGGCGGTGTCGCGGCTTTCCGATCCCCTGCGCGAGGTGGTGGAGCTCGGGGTCTTCCAGGACCTTCCGTACGCGGAGGTCGCGGAGATTCTCGGGATTCCGGTCGGGACGGTGAAGTCGCGCATGTCGAATGCGCTGAAGAAGCTGAAGGAGGCCTTTGATGAGCAGGGATCTTGAGGAGCAGTTGAATGAGCTCGGGCCGGAGTACCGCGAGGTGGTGAGCCGCCTGCGCGCGGCTTACCGTCCGCTCGAGGTTGAGCGGCCGGCGGGTGCGGCGCATCCGGCGCGCATCGTCGGCTGGTCGGCGGCCTATCTGGTCGCTGCGTCGCTGCTCGTGCTCGTCGGGCTCGTGGCGATCTTCCGGGCGAAGGGCCCTCGTGCGGTGGAAGCGGCCGCGCCGGTCTACACCGTGCGCGTCACCGATGCGGCGAGCGCCTACCGTCTTGCGGAGATCCGCAACGATGCCGCAGTGAAGGAGATGATCCGCACGCAGAACCCCGACGGCAGTTGGCGCAACGACTTCCTCACGCGGCGGAACGCCGCCGCCCTGGCGAACTGCCGCGACGCCGACGCGTGCATCGCCTACAAGAAGGCGATGCGCAACCTGCGCTCCCGCGGCCTGCTCTGACGCCCGGCCTCGCACGGGGTGAAAATACCCCCTTGCGGAATCCGCGCCAATTTGAGATAATATGCAGACTTTGCAGCCGTAAGGGTTGCAGAACCAAGGAGATCAAGAAATGGCAAAGCGTGACATTCCGCTCGAGAGAGTGCGTAACTTCGGCATCATGGCCCACATCGACGGGGGCAAGACGACGACGTCGG
>CACYCW010000237.1 GCA_902773015.1 uncultured bacterium | reverse complement strand
CTTCACCTTGAAGCCGTTCGCCTTGTACTCCTCGTAGTTGAAGGCGTTGAGCTCGTCGATGGCGATCTGGTGGAACTTGTCGAAGTCCGGCCACCACTCCCAGCCGCTGCCGAAGTCGTTGTACAGATACGCATCTGCGCACTGCTTGCCGAGCTCGGGCGTGACGTAGAACGCGCCCATCGCGAGGACGTTGACCCCGTTGCCGGTAATCGCGCGGAACGCTGCGGGGACGGACTCGACCACGCCGGCATGCACTCCCGGGCACTTCGACGCCGCGATGTGGATGCCCATGCCGGTTCCGCAGAAGATCATCGCCCGCTCGAACTCCTTCTCCGCGATCATCGCGCCGACACGGAGGCCGATGCGGTGGAACATGAGCTCGGTGTCGTTCGGATCGGAATCGGCCTTCACCCCGATGTCGGTGACCGTCCAACCCTTCTTCTCGAGATACTCCTTGATTGCCTCCTTGAGCGGATACCCCGCGAAGTCGGCGGCCATCAACAACTGCTTATCCTTGATCGTCTTCAATGTCATCCACCTTTCTTTAGATGATGGCACAAGTCTAGCACAAACACCGCCGCGTCCGCAATACTTGTCTAGACAAGTCAAAAATGTCAAGTGGCGATCTGGACCGCCTGCGTCGACCGGCGGACGACGAGCGGGGCAGGGAGGTGGAGTTCGGTCGGCTCGGCGGATGGATGGCGGATGCGGGCAAGCAGAAGGCGCAGGGCCGACAAGGCGATTTCGCGGGCGGGCTGGCGGATGGTGGTGAGCGGCGGCACGGAGAATCGCGCCGAGGGTGCGTCGTCGAATCCGACCACGGCGACGTCATCAGGGACGCGCAATCCGGCGGAAACGAGCGTTTTGACTAGCAGCGCCGCGGTGTCGTCGTTACCGCAGACGATGGCGTCCGGTCGTTGCCGCGAACGGCGGAGCTTCTCGACGGCCGCGGCATTGTCGGGCGCGAAGTCGAGCACCTTCACCGCGTTCTCCGCGCCATTGAGCGCCAACTCGCCGGCGAGGCCGAAGAGGCGGTTGCGCCAGTTGGCGTTCGCGCCGAACGACTTGCCGCCCATCAGAAAGGCGATGCGTCGCCGCCCGCAGGCGAGCAGATGGTCCGCAATGCGGCGTCCCGCGGCGATGTTGTCGATGTTGACGAGGTCGTATTCGCTGCGTTCCGGCGGCTGCACGACATCAGAATCAAGCAGCACGACCGGAATCTCCGCGTTCTTGAAGATGCGCACGACCTCGAGGTTCGAGTTCGCGAAACGTTCGTCGATAAGCGGACGGTAGATGACGCCCTCCACGCGCCTGACCGCGAGCTCGCGCGCCGCGCGGCGGACACCGGCCCCGACATCACCCCGCCTTTCCAGATTCGCCACCGCAAGCTTGTATCCGTTCCTGGAGGCGATCGCGTCAATCTGATGAATGAACTCCGAGAATATCTCGGCGCTGGTCGCGTCGGGGACGATCAGACCGACCAGACCGGTCTTGCGTTCCGCCCTTCCGGTCAGGAACGTACCGCAGCCCTTCACCCGCCGGACAATTCCGTCGCAGACGAGTACATCGACCGCCTTGCGGATGGTTTCCCTGGCGGCACCGAAGCGTTCCGCCAGCTCATTTTCGCTCGGGAAATTCCCATCCGCATAGACCCGGTCTCGTATCTCCCCAAGCAGGGACTGCGCGATCCTTACGGCCTTGCCGGACTCTTTCCCGCCTGATGTCGATTTTCGTGTCGCGTTCTGCATGCGACAATTATATCAAAAATAGCCGAGTATAAGTTCAAGTCGAGCACGCCGGTTGCCCTGCGCCCGTATGTCGGCGTCGGAACCGGGGCCTTCGGCGACAAGGCGCCGACGACGCCCTCATCGTCAAACCCACTCCTCCTTGGCACCGACGACGCCCTCGTCGTCGGCATCAACCTGCTTCATGTCTAATTTCCGGAACTACCGCAAATTCCATCAGTCAAGAAATACACTTTGACGCAGCAATTCCTTAGTTTTGCGCTCGGCGATGGCGGCGGCAAGCTTGCGGCGGTGGCGTTCCATGTGCGCTGGATCGATCGAGAACTGCGTCAGCGAGGCACTCACCTCCGGCGGAACCTCAAGCAGAGGGTTATCCGGATCCAACCGTTTCAGAATCGTGAAGTACTCGAAGTCCTCGAGTCCGTCGCGCACATACTCAAGTCGGATCGTCTCGATCGGCGGCGACAGGACGGGGCCGATTTCGCGTTCCTCGTCGAACGCCGCGCACGCCTCTGGCGGCGGATAGAAGAACCTGCCGTCCCCGTTCGAGGCGCCCACGCCGTGGTAACGCGGACTCCACGCCGTCGTGTCGAGGTAGGGGTTCTGCGGATGCTTCGGGTCGGGATAGGCGAGCTTGCTCGTCCACCATGTGGTGTTCCAGATGAGAATGCCCTCGATCTTCTCGCGCCAGCTCTGCCAGAGCCACACGCGCAGGTCCACGCCCGGATGGTCGATGAAGAGCGATGGGTAGGGCGGTTTCGGGCACATGCACACGTACCACCAGAAGCGGTCGCCGGCCGCGCGCCGCGCGTCGGAGCCGGGCGCGTGCAGGTCGGGGGCGGTGGGGCACCAGATGTTCGGCCCGCCGATGAGCGATTCGCGCACTGGCGCAGTGAGAAGTCTGTCGATTCCGGGCGCGTACTTCGCCGCGAGACCGAGCCCGCGCATCACAAGGCGATCCGCTCCCGGACGCGGCTCGTCGTACGCATAGATGTACGCCTTCCCCAGCCATCCCTTCTCGCGCAAGTGCCTTTCGATGGCGGCGAGGTATTTCCCTTCCAGCCGTTCGTACTTGGGGCTGGTGTCCTTGATATCGCTGCCGGGCACGAAACCGGGAAAGCTCTGGGCCTCGTTGCCGCCGCCGAGGCCCAATGGGCCAGACAGACGGAAGCTCGTGAACCCGTAGCGCGTGAAGGCCTCCTCCATTGCGGCATCCCAGGCGGACCAGTCGAACACCGGCTCACCGTCCTTCCACCACACCTTCCACCTCACGCCCGGAGCGGGATCGTAGGGCGAGACATGGTGGGCGGCAAGTGAACGAAAGTAGAAGTCAAGCACCTTCCTGCGATCCGCCTGCGTCTTCAGGCGATGGTAGCGGTAGATGACGTCCGCATGCATTCCAAAGGCGGTGCGGCAGGTGAGTTGGTCCGGCAGCTCGAAGCCGTAGACCTCTAGCTCCAGCGGAAAATCAGACACCCCTTTCGCCGTCCGCACCGAGACATTACCGCAGTAGACGCCGCCGGGCGTGCCCTTCGGCACGGTCACGCGAATCCAGTAGGGGGCGTTCTCGCCCGCCTTGAGCGCGCGCGGTGTGAACGGCGTGTCGGCGGCGTCCTGCGGCAAAAGCGTATCCGGCCAGTCGTCTGCGCACCCGACGGAATCCTTCACACGCACCACCGGCACATAGCCCACTCGAAGGATCTCCACGGCCGAAGCGGGCAGCGTCGCCACCGCCCCGGCTCCAGATTCGTTTGCCAGGTGAAGCTCGCCGCACGTGACAAGCACATCGTCCAGGTCCTCGGCAGACCGCAGCACGAGTTGGACGGCCTCGGTCTCGTTCGCGGCGGCGGAGACACGGATGGCCGACGTCTGGACGTCCGGCGCCGGACGGGACTTCGGTATCTTCCACCCGGAGAGGGCGGTCCACGCCACGAACGGCGCGCCGGGCGCCGCTAGCGCGGCCCCGTAGCCCTCGGTGTAGAAGGACGGCGCATCGATGCGAGCGAACTCCTCGCCGGTCGCGACGTCCACATAACGCGACGAACCGACGAGGGACATCTCCGGACCGTCCAGCTCGCCGTCAACCGAGTAGCCGGCAAGTTGAACGCTACCCTTCGTGCCGACGGCCAGTCGCACGAACAGCCGTTCGGCCGGGAACATAGAAGACGGAACGGACATCCGCGTTCCGCCCGAGGAAATGTTCGTTGGCGTGCCCAATCGAACCCATGTCTCGCCATCGGTGCTGGCGGAGATCTCGATCGGGCCTTGTGCGCCGATCCCCGAGAACGTCACGGCGGCGGACCGCCAACGGCGTCCCGTGACCTCGTGGACGTATTCGAGCCACGATCCCGCGTACGCGGCGGCGCGGTCGGTGTTGAAGCCCAGCCCCTTCATGGCGCGGAACGGCCTGGCGTGAAGACGCGCCACGCAGTTCCAGCGTGTCGCGAAGCTGTAGCGGCGCCCGGCAATGCGCTCGCCGTGTCCGAGTCGCACGCCGTCGCGCTCCGCCCACTCAACGCGAAGGGGAATCACCCGCGCATTGTCGAACAAGATGCGTCCGCTCACATGGTACTCACCGAGGCGGAAGACGTCGCGACCGCCAGAGGTCGGGCACACGACCATCCGCCTATCTGTCCAGTCCTCGCACGAGACGCCCAGACCCTCCGTGACGCTCACGGCTGCGGTGCCGGTCGTGAGCCCTCTCACCGTGTCGCCCTTGACGCGAACGGCGAAGCCATAGGGAAGGCCGGGATTGAGCGCGACTGGAGAGGAAACCCACTTGCAGTTGTTCGTGCCGGCGTCCTCCACACCGATCGCAGTGGACCCGCCCTCTCCTTCGCCTGGCAGGACGAGCCATCCCTGCGGAGAGGATGCGCTCCAGCCGACGGGACGACCGTTGGCAATCTGTTCGAAGCCGCCGTTGGGCAGCAACGCCGCGGCACCAGCTGCGTTCAGACGCAAGACGAACGCCAGCATCGCCGCGAACGCAACGCCGGCACCGGCAAATCCCCTTCTGCCCTTCATATCACAGAGTCTTCCTTTGTGGAAGGTATGATGCCATAATTCGCAATCAGCAGCAAACCGGGGAAAACACATGGCGTCCCCCGCGCGAACGCGGGGGAGCCTTGCGTGCGCCAGGGGCGGCCGGTCACTGCACGAGGACGGATCGCTGCTCGTAATGCCCCGGCTGCCAGACTCTGACTACCGAGCCATTGGCCTGCACCTGGTCGATGTAGCGGCCCTCGACCCAGACGTTCTGAACCGTCGTCGCAGGCTGCACGACCACAGGCTGCTGCACGACTACCGGCTGAGTCACCACCGGCTGAGTCACCACTGTCGTCGTCGGCTGCACGACCACAGTGTCACGGTAGTAGGGGTAGCGGACGGTGTCATAGAGGACTCCGCCGACGACCCCACCGATGAAGCCCGGCCAGAAGTGACGACCGCCAGGCCCCCAGAAGCCGCCGTGGTGATGGCCGAACCGAGGCCCGTGATGGAAACCGGGACCGCCGCGGAAGCCACCGTGAAAACCTCTAGGACCGCAGCGGAAGCCGCCGGGCCCAGGACGAGCCATGCAGACACCCACACAGAGGGCTGCCGCGAATGCTATCATCATCTTCTTCATGTTTGCTTTCCTTTCTGCGGATGCTTCATTGCGTCCACGTAGGGTTAGGTTGCACACTTCTGTTTTTCTGACAAAAATTTTCCAAGATGCACCCGAAGATTCAGGACGCGCTGGTTGCTACTTCCCCGAAAACGAAGCGAAATGTCCTTTTTCTCCTCAACAAACGGACCGTCGACCAGCACATCAACGAACGAGAGAAACTCATCGGTCACCTCACAACGCCACGGGGATGTTGACGGGGATAGGAGCTCCGTCTCAAGAACGCAACCGGTGTAGACCCAGAGTGTCCGCGAGTCACCGAAGCGTTCGCGAAAACGGCGGAGAAACGGCACGAGCGCGCGCTGGTTCGAAGGCTCCATGGGCTCACCACCGAGAAGCGAAAGCCCCGCGATGAAAGAGGGCTCCAACGCGGCGAGGATTTCGTCCTCGACTTTTCGGTCGAACGGCTCGCCGGCAGCGAAGTCCCACTGCTCGGGATTGAAGCAGCCCTTGCAATGATGGGAGCAGCCGGAGACGAAGAGCGAGACCCGCACCCCTTCCCCATTCGCGATGTCGCATGTTCGTATGCTAGCATAATTCATATTCGTTCCCCATCAATCAAGGCAGGTGAATTATATCATTTCTCGCCTCTTGCTGACAAGCCTCCATTTGGGATGATTCCTGGTGCGATGGGAAGCTCGTGGCTGACAGCGCACACCACAAAATGATATACTGTGCCGCATGGCTCTCAAACACACGCCTGTCAAACTCGCGATCGTCGGCGGAGGCGCCGCCGGGATCTTCGCCGCCTCGGTCGCCTCCGAACAGGACGTGCCCTGCGTCCTCATCGAGCGCAAGGCACGGATCGGTTCGAAGCTGCTCATGACCGCGAACGGAAGATGCAACTTCGCAAAGGACATCTCCGTCGAGCGCTTCATCAGCGATGTCGGCCCCTGCGGACCATTCGTCGCGGAGGCCATTCGCGACTGCCCGCCCCGCTCCCTCGCCGCCGGCTTCAAGAGCCACGGCGTTCCCGTGCGCCGGATGACGGACGGTCGGTTCTTCCCCGCCGACGGCAAGGCCACGACGGTCGTCCACGCGTTCGGCGACCTCCTGCGCGACCGCGGCGTCCCCATCCTAACGAACTGCCCCGTGACCGGAATCCAGCCAGTGAAGAACGGGTTCATCGTCGCGACGGCCAACTTCACGCTCTGGGCGGAAAACGTCCTGCTCGCCACCGGCGGCGTCAGCTATCCGAAGCTCGGCTCCGTGGGCGACGGACAGAACTTCGCGCGCGCCCTCGGCCATCGCCTCGTGCCCTACCGTCCCGGCCTGATTGGTCTCGAGACGGACGACCGCCGCGTCGTCTCGCGGGCCGGCGCCAGCATCGACGGCGCGCACGTGCGCGTCAGCGCCCCTGACGGGCAACCCGTCTTCGACGGCACCGGCGAGGTCGACTTCGAGCGCTTCGGGCTCTCCGGCGCCGCGATCTACAACGCCCAGCGCCACATCGTTCACGCCGGACTGCGCCGTTACACCCTCGATGTCGACCTCGGTCACGAGCAGCTCCGCTTCCACGACCTCCAGCCGCGTCCGCTCAAGGAGGCCATCGTCACCATCGGCGGCGTCAACACCGCCGAGATCGACCCGCACACGATGGAATCGCGGCTCGTCCCGCATCTCTACTTCGCGGGAGAGGTCATGGACATCGACGGGCCGACCGGCGGCTACAACCTGACTATGGCGTTCGCGACGGCCAAGCGCGCCGTCCTCAGCTTACGTGGAGGACGCGCTCCTTGATCTCCTGGGTGCGGCCCTGGTTCCAGAACTGCGATCCGATGTAGCCGCAGGTGCGACGGGCGACATTGAGCTTCGACTCGTCGGTGTTGCCGCACTTCGGGCACTTCCAGATGAGCTTGCCGCTCTCGTCCTTCACGATCTCGATCTCGCCGTCGAAGCCG
>CACYCW010000236.1 GCA_902773015.1 uncultured bacterium | reverse complement strand
TCACCTCGTCGCCGGGCTTGATGTCGAAGAGCTGGGTGACGACGTGCATCGACGTCGTGCAGCTCGTCGCCGCGAAGGCGTACTTCGAACCCGTCATCTTAGCGAACTTGTCCTGGAACTCGATCGTCTTCGGTCCCATCGTCAGCGAGTCCTGTGCCATCGCGTCCAGCGCCGCCTTGCGCTCGGCTTCGTCGTAGATCGAGCCCATGAACGAATAGGCCACCTTCAGCTTGACGCCGTCGTTCGTCGCGTAGCTCGAGGTGATGCCGCCTTCGGTCTCACCGCCCGTATAGTGTTCATCTTTAATCGCCATTTCCTCTTCTCCTCGTTCTCTCCGCCCGGGACGCGCGACCGCCGCGACGCCTTCCGAGTGCGGATGCGACCATTATAGCGCAACGCACGAGAAAACGAAAGATGAAAAAACAGATTAAAAATGATGAAATCGCAACAGGCGGACAGTCGTTTGTGGTATAATGGTGGCATGAATCGCCATCTGAACATCCTGGTCGCCATGCCGACCGCCAGCCACTCCGAGCGGATGAAGCTCGAGGGCATCCTCCAATACGCCCACGGGCGGAAGGGCCGGCGGTGGAACTTGGAGCTCGACCTCGGCGGCATTGCCGGTCGCCTGACGCGGCGCAACGCCACCAGGGGCTTCGATGGCCTCATCGCCTACGTCAGATCCGACGCCGAGCGGAAATCCCTGCTCGCGACCGCCATCCCCACCGTGCTCATCGAAGACCTGCTCGCGCCCACCTCCTTCCCGCGAAGGCGCGATGTGGTCACGCTCCTCTGCGACCACGTCGCCGAGGGTCGCACAGCTGCAGACTACTTCATTCGCCGACTTCACCGCCAATTCGCCTTCGTCGGGACGCGCGTCAATACCGAGTACAGCGCGTTGCGTCTCAAGGGCTATGCGGAGGCGCTGGCCGCCGCCGGGTTCGACGCGCCACTCGTTCCGCCCGCGCACGGCGGGCTGGCGCAGTGGCTCCGCCGGCTGCCGAAGCCGTGCGCGCTCTTCGCCGTCCACGATCTCCGCGCGCGCCAGGTGCTCGCGGCTGCGGAAGAGGCCGGAATCGCCGTGCCGGAAGAACTCGCTGTGCTGGGCGTGGACAACGACGACGTCCTGTGCACGACGACCTCGCCGACGCTGTCGAGCATTCCGACCTTCGACCGTCCGCTGGGCTTCGCCGCCGGGCGCGCACTCAACGAACTCATCCTCGAACGAGCGCCGGGACGTGTCATCCGCACCCGTCACGCGCAAGTCGTCACGCGCCGATCGACTGACGTCTCGGCCGTTGCGGACATCTTCGTCGCCCGGGCGCTCGACTGGGCCGGGGCGCATCTTGACGAGAAGCTGACGGCGAGCGAACTCGCCCGTCACGCCGGTTGTTCAAAGCTCTACCTCCAAACGCGTGCGGAGCGCGTACTCGGACTCACGCTCGCGGCGGCGATCCGCCGGCTGCGGCTCGAGTCGGCTGCCGGGCTCCTCGCCGGCAGCGACCTCCCGGTGTCGGACATCGCCGCGTGCTGCGGCTTCGCCTGCGTCTCCCACTTCGCCGCGCTCATGCGAAACACCCACGGCCTGACACCGCTTGCCTTCAGGCGGCGGAGCCGCAGTTGATCTCCTGACCACCCGACCGCGCAACCCCAAAACCATCATGGGAAGGCGATTCCAACATCGTCTCGCCATGACGACGACGTCAATCAACGGCGAGCGGCTACCAACGCATCCGAGCCGGAAGCCCGGCGGTCGACAGGGCGCGCTTGATGTCGAGGATCGTGTACTCGCCGGAGTGGATCATGCCGGCGACGATCGCGGCGTCCGCATGGGCGTCCCGAAGGGCGGCGACGACATGCGCGGGCGAGCCCGCGCCGCCCGAGGCGACGACCGGCACGTCGACCGCGTCCGCGATGAGCCGCGTGATCTCCAGCTCGAAGCCCGCCCGCGTGCCGTCCGCATCCACCGAGTTGACGACGATCTCCCCCGCGCCGAGATCGGCGGCGCGGCGCGCCCACTCGACCGCATCGATCCCCGTCCGCTCCCGGTAGCCGCGCACCGTGATCTCATAGCCGCTCGGCGTGCGCTCGGAGCGCACCGGATCCATCCCCAGCACGATGCACTGGCGCCCGAAGCGCGCCGCGCCCTCGCTGATGATCGACGGAGTGCGCACGGCGAGCGAGTTGACGGAGACCTTCTCGGCCCCGGCGAGGATGACCCGCTCCATGTCCGCGAGCGACGCGATGCCGCCGCCGACGGCGAAAGGGATGCGCACGGCACGTGCGACGGCTTCCACCATGCCGATGTCGATCGGACGCCGCTCCGCCGAGGCGGTGATATCGTAGAAGCACAGCTCGTCCGCGCCGCCCTCGGAGTAGGCGACCGCCATCTCCACGGGATCACCGATGTCGATGTTGTCCTTGAACCGTACACCCTTCGTGACGCGTCCGTTCCGCACGTCAAGGCAGGGGATGATCCGCTTCGTCAGCATGACACGAACTCCCTGAGGAGGTCCAGGCCGAAGCGACCCGACTTCTCCGGATGAAACTGATACGCGACGAGACGGTCCTTGCGTACCGCGCTAGTGAACTCGACGCCGGCGTACTCCGTCACACCGACGGTGTAAGGGCCCTTCTCTGCGTAGTAGGAATGGACGAAGTAGTACTCGATGTCGCCGTTGACCTGATTCCAGCCGATCTCCGGCACCTTCACGCCGGGAATCGACGGGAAGCGCCTCACCTGTCCCGGCAGGATGCCGAGGCAATCGGTTCCGCCGTCCTCCTCGCTGCGGTCGAAGAGGATCTGCATGCCGAGGCAGATACCGAGGAACGGCTTCGTGCGCGCGGCGTCGCGCACGGCGTCCACGAGATCGAGCACACGAAGGTTCGCCATTGAGCTGCCTGCGGCGCCGACACCGGGGAAGACGACGCGTTCCGCCGTGCGAATTGCCGCGGGATCGCGTGTGACGGTAGTCTCTGCGCCAATCGCGGCAAAGGCGTTGCGCACGCTCGTGAGGTTGCCGGCCCGGTAATCGACGATCGCAATCATATGGGAGAGGCTTTGCGGGGTTCAGCTGTTGAGTGGCTTCAGGTACATGAGGCAGCACGAGATCGTCCATGCCCAGTCGATGGGCATGCGCTTGCGCTCATGACCCGCGCCCCAGCTGTCGGTATAGATCAGCTCGTGCTTCTTGTCGTTGTAGCCGATGATAAGCCGCATGTGATAGCCGCCTTCCTGAAGAAGCCCCGGCTCGGGATAGATGCCGAGCCGCACGCTCCAGAAGAGCGGAATGCCCTTCGCGACCTGGTCGTGGATGTCCTTGAGGAAGCGTTTGTAGCGCGACTTCTGCATGCCGTTGACCTTCATCTCCTTGCGAACTTCCGCGTCCATCGCCTCGTCCGCTGCGGCGGAGTTGAAGTAGGTCGTGCTACCCGAGTGACGGATGTAGACGTCCTCTGTGATGGCGGGCTTCTTCAGCTTCTTCGCGGCCTTGTTGTAGGCCTTCACCTCATCGACGATGCCGGCGATGCGTTCCTCGGCGCTCTTCTCGAAATCGCCGTAGCAGACAACGGCGCCGATCCGGTAGCGCCGGCCGATCGACTCGACCGACTGCTTCATGCGCAGGGTCGAGGTTCCGCCCTCCGCATCGGTGCCCGCCGCCTTGGCGATCTCGTGCTCGTCGATCTCGACACCGTAGTACCGGAGGACGCGCTCGGCCGTCGCGACGGAGCAGTAGCCCTTCTGGCCCTGGTCGACCATCGGCACGTTGTCGATGAACACGTCGCCGCGCGGGTCGCGCACCACGTTGTCCGCGATGCGTCGCGCCCCCTTCGCGGCCTCGCGCCTCACCGCACCGCGCGGGGACGGGCGGGCGGACGCGAGGCGCTTGGGGCCGTTCACCGTGAGGCGCACGAACCCGGCCCTGAACGTATCCGCGTTCTTGCCGCGCTGCTCGTAGTTCCAGGTGAGAGTGGTCTCGGTCGGTATCGCCGTACGCGGCCAGGTCTGGGAGGACTGGTGCTCGGACGTGTCCTTCTGCGGCGCACGCACGGAAGCTGGCGCCTTGCCGAGCTTCGCGCGGACGGTGCGCAGGATGGCGGCGAAGCCCTGCCGGTCAATCGATTTCTCGAGACGCACGCGCTGACGGAAGATGCGCCCGTCCGCATCGGTGACCTGGCGAATCGTCTCGGTGCCGGCGGCGGCGTAGAGCATCAGCTCGACGCGATCGATGCCGCCGTCCTCCGCGAACGAGATGCGGCTCTCGTAGACGGGCAGCCCGTAGCAGGTGACGCCGCCGTCCAGGCGCGAATCCGCACCGGCGCGCTCATCGGAGGTGAACTCGAAGCCAGCGGCGGCGTTGCGCTTGACGAAGAGGACGGGGTCGCTGCGCCAGAAGGCCTCGTCATCCATCGCCTCGCCGATCTCGTACGCGCCGGCGAGTACCGCGCCCGGCAGCAGGGCGGCCAGCAGCAAGGAAAGCTCGCGACGGACTTTCACGGCGACGGGAAGATGTCAAGCCCCATCATGGCCAGACCTGTTCACTCGCACTTCGCGCAGTTCACCGGACGGATTCGGATCAGCTTCGTCGCATGCGGCGGGATGTCCGCAATGTACATGCCGGAGTGCTTGCCCTCGCACTTGTCCCGCCAGAGGTCGCGCACCCAGTGCTCGCCGTCGCCCAGCCCGAGTTCGACGAAGGATACCTTGATCTCGCGTGCGATCGGACAGCGGTTCACGAGCGCCACCGCCGTCGAGCCGTCCGCGAGCGGACGCGCCCAGACGCTCTCGGAGTCGACATGGCGGAGGCGCCGCGCGGTCTTGCCGAGGCGATCCTGGCTGACGGCGATCACGGCGTCGTTCGCGAGCAGGTTGCGGGTGAAGGCGTCGAGCTTCGTGAGATCGCAGCCGATGAGGAGTGGCGAACCCACCATCGCCCAGAGCGAGACATGGGTGTACTGCTCGTTCGGCGTGAGGAAGCTCGGGTGATCGGAGCCGAAGGAATACTGCTGGCCGACGATCATCATGTCCGGATCGGCCCAGCAGCCGGGACCGTTGTACTTCCAGTGCTCGGCGTTGATGTGCCCGTCGATCGCCTGCTCCATCCACGGCCAGGTGTCCTTGAGGTCGCCCCAGCTGCGCCAGCAGTTCGCGCCCGTCGCGCGCACCCAGCGCTCCGCCTCGCCCATACCGTACTGGCAGAAGGAGTAGAGGATGTCTCGCTTCTGCTTCAGGAGGCAGTCCTGCATCACGCGATAGGGCTTGACATAGCCCTCGTGGAAGACCGGCTTCTGGAGAGGGCTTGGCTTCACGCCGGTCTCCTTCTCGAAGATCTTGCCGTAGCTGCACCAGTCGTACTTGATGTAGTCGAAGCCCCAATCGGCCCAGCTCTCAGCATCCTGCAGCTCATGCCCGTAGCTACCCTCGCACTGACCGCAGGTGAGCGGGCCGGGGCTTGAGTAGAGGCCGGCCTTGAAGCCGAAAGAGTGGATGTAGTCCGTGAGCTTCTTCATGTCTGGGAACGAGCGGTTGGGGATGATCCTGCCCTTCGCGTCGCGTGCGGGGCCGATCACGTCCTCGCGTCCGTCAAAGTCTTTCTTGCGCTGCTCTACGCGCGGGGAGGTCGAGTTGTTCATCTCCCACCAGTCGTCGAGGTTGATGTAGGCCCAGCCGTGGTCGCCGAGTCCCGAGTCCTGCAACGCCTTGGCGGAGGCCATGGCGTGCTCGGCGGTGAGGCGGTAGCACCAGACGTTCCAGCTGTTCCAGCCCATCGGCGGCGTGAGCGCGATGGTGTCGCCGACGGCGAGACGGATGACGCGCTGGGCCTTGCCCTTCGCGTTCTCGGCGATGACGGTGATGTCATAATCGCCCTTCTTCGACGGCGCGACGCCGCCGAAGATTCCCTTCGCCGGATCGAGCGTCACCCCTGCGGGCAGGCCAATCGCCGAAAACCTCATCGGGCGAACGCCCGAGACGGGCACGCGATAGAGAACCGGATGCCCTGGCCTGACGCCCCAGATGTCCGCGCCGTTGAACTGCGGCTCAGCCTTCTCGGGCGGGGTGAGGATGCCGAGCTGGCGGAACGCCGCGGGGTCGGTGAGTACCTTGAGCGACGCGCCCTCCTCGCAGGTGAAGCGCGCATCGGCCCAGTCGCCGTTCGCTGACTCCCACGCCGTCCACGCCGTGCCGCCGCGCGTCTCAAGGATGATCTCCTTCGCACCCTTTAGGTCGACGTGCACCGGAACCGGTTTCTGCTTCAGGTAGACAACCTCCGATGTCCAGACGACGCGTCCGTCGGCCCAGACGCGGAAGGTCGCCGCGGGCTTGCCATAGCTCTTGCCATTGCCGGCCTGCGCCGCGTCATCGTCGATGCCGACGAGCGCATCGAACGCGCGCACCTTGCCGTCCGCGATGAAGACGACGGCGCTCTCGGGGTGCGTCCCGATGCCGTGCGCGAACGTCTTGCCGGCGATGGTGATCGGATTGCCGTCCACCGACCGACACGCCTGCACGCGCTTTCCGAGCCCGCAGCTCGCCGCCGAGAGGTCGAACGACTCAACGTAACGGACGCCAGAGGACAACTCAGCCCGAGGGGCGAAACACCCGCAACAGCCCACAAGGGCCATTGCCACAACCGCTTTCATGTTTTTCATGAAACGATATTATACCCGAAACCGGGCCGAATTGCAATCGCAGATCAGGAAAGATTGCCGATCACGGCCTTGATGCGGCGGACGCCGGCGGAGGACGACTGCTCCTTCTGGATCTTGAAGCTTCCGAGCTCGCTCGTGTTCGTGACGTGCGGCCCGCAGCAGATCTCCTTCGAGATGTCGCCGATCGTGTAGAGCGACACCTGGTCGCCGTACTTCGAGCCGAAGAGAGCCATCGCCCCCTCGCTCTTCGCCTCCTCGACCGTGGTCAGCTTCTTCGTGACGTCGATGCCCTCGCGTATCCAGCCGTTCACGAGATCCTCGACCGCCTTGATCTGCTCGGGCGTGAGCTTCTCCGGCCAGGTGAAGTCGAAGCGCAGACGCTCGGGGGTGATGTTCGACCCCTTCTGGAGGGCGGTCGGCCCCAGCACCTTGTGCAACGCCGCGTGCAACAGGTGCGTCGCCGTATGCATGCGCGTCACCACTGCCGAATTGTCCTGCAATCCAGCCTTGAACGAACCGGCCGAGGTCGTGCGCGAAAGCTCCTGGTGCTTGCGGTTGGCCTCGTCGAAGCCCGCCCTGTCGACCTGGAGGCCATCCTTCGCCGCCATTTCGCACGTCATCTCCAACGGGAAGCCGAAGGTGTCGTAGAGCTTGAACGCCGTCTTGCCGGAAATCTGGCTCTGTCCGTGAAGCTTCAACTGCTCCGCGACCTTCTTGTACATCGCCTCGCCCTTGTCGAGCGTGGCGTTGAAGCGCTTCTCCTCCGCCTCGAGGTCGAGCTTGCACTGCTGCAGGTTGACCTTGAGCTCCGGGTAGACGTGGTTGTACTTGTCGCAGATGACCTCCGCGAGCTTCACCGTGAAGCCCTCGCCGATGCCGAGCATGCGGGCGTAGCGGACCGCCCGGCGGATGAGGCGCCTGAGCACGTAGTTAGCGCCGACATTTCCCGGCTTCACACCGCCTTTCGGATCGCACAGGATGAACGTCGCGGTCCGCATATGGTCGGCGATGATGCGACGGGCCTTCAGCACGTCATCATCGCTCAGCTGATTGTCGACTGCCGGCTGCCGGCTGCTGTAACCTTTCGACCTCAGGGCGTCGATCGCCGCCATTATTGGCGCGAAGATCTCGGTGTCGTACACCGTAGGCGCGCCCGACATCATGCAGATGGTGCGTTCCACGCCCATGCCCGTGTCGACGTTGTGGCGGCCGAGCGGAACGAACTTGCCCTCCTCGTTCTTGTTGTACTGCATGAAGACATCGTTCCAGATCTCGATGTACTTGCCGCAGTGGCAGCCCGGACGGCAGTCGGCGCCGCACTTCTCCTTGCCGGTGTCGATGAACATCTCGGTGTCGGGCCCGCACGGACCCGTAGTGCCGGCCGGGCCCCACCAGTTGTCCTCGCGCGGCAGGCGGAAGATCCGCTCTTCCGGAATCCCCTGCGCCTTCCAAATCTCCACCGCCTCGTCATCCGCAGGGATATAGCCGGGCTCACCCTCCTTGCCCTCGCCGCGGAAGACCGTGACGTTGAGCTGCTCGGGCCTGAAGCCGAGGTGCTGGGTGAGGAACTCGAAGGACCAGGCGATCGCCTCCCTCTTGAAATAGTCGTTGAGAGACCAGTTGCCGAGCATCTCGAAGAATGTGAGGTGCGCGGCGTCGCCGACCTCATCGATATCGCCGGTGCGCACGCACTTCTGGACGTCGGTGAGGCGCTTGCCGGCCGGATGCTCCATCGCGCCCATGAGGTAGGGCACGAGCGGGTGCATGCCCGCCGTGGTGAAGAGCACCGTCGGGTCGTTCTCGGGGATGACCGACGCGCCGGAGATGATCGCGTGCCCCTTCGACTCAAAGAACTTCAAATAGGCTTCCCTCAGCTCATCAGCAGTCAGATTCTTCATTGTCTTCTCTCAATTGCAGTGTTTCGCGTATGATTAGTCGAATATTATCTCATATTCGCCGTTCACTGTCAAACGCCCCTGCGTCTTGGTGACCACCGCAGTTTGCCATAATAACGGACACTCTCAACAAAGGCGAATAAGGTTTCGAGCGACCCCGTTTGCCAAATACTGGACACTAAG
>CACYCW010000235.1 GCA_902773015.1 uncultured bacterium | reverse complement strand
CGCTCGTTGACGAGGATCGCGTCCTCGAAGTTGTAGCCGCGCCAGCTCATGAACGCGACGAGCAGGTTCTTGCCGAGCGCGAGCTCGCCCTGGTCCGTCGCCGGACCGTCGGCGATGCAGTCTCCGAAGCGCACCTTCTGGCCTTTCTTCACGATCGGCTTCTGGTTGAAGCAGGTGCCCGCATTGCAGCGGCGGAACTTCTGCAGGTCATAGCGCCAAACCCCGTGCTCGGGATCGTGCTCGAACTGCGCCTTGCCGGAGGGCAGCTTGCCGTCCTTCGTCACCATCACGAACTCGGCCGAGACGTAAGCGACCGTGCCGTCGGCGAGCGCCGTGACGATGACACGGGAGTCCTTCGCCGAGACCCCCTCGAGGCCGGTTCCGACGTAGGGCCGTTCGGTCGTCATCAGCGGCACGCCCTGGCGCATCATGTTCGCGCCCATCAGCGCGCGGTTCGCGTCATCATGCTCGAGGAACGGGATGAGACCCGCGGCGATGGAGATGACCTGCATCGGCGCGACATCCATGTACTGGACCTCGCGCGCCGGCTTGTCGCAGAACTCCGTGCGGAAGCGGCACGTCACCCGGTCCTCGGCGAACGTGCGGTTGGGCTTCAAGGGTGCGTTCGCCTGCGCGATCACGTACTGCTCCTCCTCATCCGCCGGCAGGTACTCGATCTCCTCCGTCACCTTGCCGCCGATCACCTTGCGGTAGGGCGTCTCGATGAAGCCGAAGCGGTTGATCTCGGCGTAGATGCCGAGGGACGAGATGAGACCGATGTTCGGGCCTTCAGGCGTCTCGATCGGGCAGATGCGACCGTAGTGGGACGGATGGACGTCGCGCACCTCGAAGCCGGCGCGCTCGCGGGAGAGGCCGCCGGGACCGAGGGCCGAGAGGCGACGCTTGTGGGCGAGCGCCGAGAGCGGGTTCGTCTGATCCATGAACTGCGAGAGCTGGCTCCTCGCGAAGAAGTCCGCCACCACCGCGCTGAACGTCTTCGAGTTCACGAGACGCGTCGGGGTGAGGGAGCCCGAGCTCTGGTCGTTCACGGTCATGCGCTCCTTGATGAGGCGCTCCGTGCGCACGAGGCCGATGCGGCATTGGTTCTCTAGCAGCTCGCCCGTCGTGCGGATGCGGCGGTTGCCGAGGTGGTCGATGTCGTCAACCTGGTCCTTGCCCACGTAGATCTTGAGCAGCAGCCGAATCGCCTCGATGACGTCCGTGCCCGACTCATGGAGCGTGCGCAAGTCCTCCGACGGACGCATGGCCTCCGGCAGGCGCACGAGCCCGAGACGCTTGTTGATCTTGTGGCGCCCGACGTAGCCGAGGTCATAGTGGGCGAGCTCGAAGAACATGCGGTGAAGCATCTGCTTGGCGTTGGACGCGGTCGGCGGGTCGCCTGGGCGCATGCGCTTGTAGATCTCCTTCAGCGCGTCCTCCTCATTGTGAATGCCGGCCTTCGCGTCCTCGCGGAGCGTCTTGATGAGCGTGCCGTTGTCGAACGAGACGTCGACCACCTCTACCGTGTCGATGCCGGCGGCGGCCACCTGCTCCATCATCGTCGGCGTCACGGGGTCGTAGCGGCGCGCGATCACCGCCTCGGAGTCGGTGTCGATGAGATCGACCTTCATCACGAGCATCCGCAGGTCCTTGTCGGCGTACTTCTTGCCGGTCGGAAGCTTCTTGAAGTCGTAGTAGAGCTTCATCAGGCTCTCGTCGGAGCCATAGCCGAGCGCCCGCAGGAGCGTCGTCGCGTAGAACTTGCGGCGGCGGCGGCGCTGGTCCATAAAGCACCACATGATGTCGTTCGTGTCGAACATCACCTCGATCCAGTTGCCACGGTCGGGGATGATGCGCACCGAGAGCAGCGGCTGGCCGTTGGCGTGCACCTGCTTCTCGCTCGAGATGCCCGGCGAGCGGTGCAGCTGCGAGACAATCACGCGCTCCGCCCCGTTGATGACGAACGCGCCGTCCGGCGTCATGATCGGCATGTCGCCGAGAAAGACATCCTCCTCGCGCACGTCCTCGCCGTCCTGCAGGCGGAAAGTCGCCTTCAGCGGGCGCACGTAGCTCTCTCCGTCGCAGAGCGCCTGGAGATAGCTCTTCTTCGGCGGATCGAGCGTGTAGCCGACGAAGTCGAGCTTGAGACGCGCGTCATAGCTCGTCACAGGGAATATCTCCTTGAAGATCGCCTGAAGGCCCTTGTTCGCGCGCTGCTGCGGCGGGACGTCGCACTGGAGAAAGTCCTCGTACGACTTGGTCTGGATGTCAATGAGGTCCGGCATCGGGGACTCCATGCCACGAAGCTTGCCGAAGACTTTGCGTTCTGCGCTCATGAGCTTACCTTTTCCTTTTCTGTGTGAAACACGATGAAAACAGCGAAACCCCGCCCTCGGCGCCTGAAGTGTGGTAAGCGGCCACTTTGTTAACTGTACGCTTCTCTGGGCAAAGTTCAGATATTATATCATAACTTGCCTCGTAGGCGCAACCCCCCCCCAGGAGCCTTACAAGGACGCCCCTGAATTCGTCCTGCGCCAGGTTCATCCCGCGATTCCCCTGTGCGTGGCCACATAGGTCTCGCGGCTATGCACTTGCGAACGATAGAGCGTCCAGCCGTTGTTGAGCCAGAAGGAAATGCCACACACCCACATCGCCGGCGCCAGAAGCTCGTGGTTGCCCGAGATCTCCGCCACCATCACGATCGCCGTGAGCGGCGTGCGGATTGCGGACGCGAGGAACCCCGCCATGCCGACGAGCGCGAATGCCGCGGGATGGATGCCGATTGACGCCGGCAGCACGCGCGCGAAGAAAAGCCCCACTGCCGCGCCAAGCGTTCCCCCGCAGACGAGCGCCGGGGCGAAGACGCCGCCCGAGCCGCCCGAGCCGACGGTGAGCGACGTCGCGATCGCCTTCATGAAGAAGAACCCCACGAATCCCGCGATCGTCAGGGATCCGTAGTCGGCGAAGAGTTCGCTCCGTCCAGCCGTGAAGCTCGCCTGAATGATCGAGTAACTCGTTCCCAGCACATCCGGCACGAATAACCCGATGACGCCCGTCGCGAGCCCCCCGAGCGCGACCTTCGCCGTGCGCGGCAGCCGCAGTGTCGCGAACTTCATCTCGATCGTGCGGAAGGTCGAGATGTAGAACCGCACCCCGAACACCACCACGAGCGCGAGCACGAAGTAGGGCAAGAGCCGCAGCCCAGAGTCGAACACGCAGTCGGATGGCATCGCGAAAAGCGAGCCCCAGCCGAAGAAGTAGGCGAAGACCGTGTAGGAGACGACGGAGGAGATGAAGCACGGCAGCGCCGTCTCGTAGGCGATGTCGCTCGAGGAGTACATGATCTCCATGCCGAAGAGCGCCCCGGCGAGCGGCGCCTGGAAGAGCGCCCCGATGCCGCCGGCGAGTCCCGCCGTCATCAGGATGCGCTGGGCCCGCGCCGAGAGCTGCAGACGCCGCGCGATGACACTGCCGACCGCGGCGCCGATCAGCGTCACCGGTCCCTCGTAGCCCGCGCTGCCACCCGAGGCCACGGTCAGCACCGAGGCGACGGACTTCGTGGGCACGACGACACTCGTGATGTAGCCGCTGCGGTGGTGGTAGGCGCGGATCGCGCTGTCGGTGCCGCGCGCGTGCTCGACGGACGAGAACCACTTGATGAGCAGGTAGCCCAGCACGGCGCCGACGGCCGGCAGGGCGACCATCACCCAGCGGTGCGGGTCAAGCAGCGCCTCGCGCGAGAAGAACCGTGCGAGCGCGGCGCCGTCGGAAAGCCGCGAGAGCGACGCGTGATGGCCGATGCCCTCGGTGATCCACTCGGCCCCGAGGTTGATCAGGTAGCGGAAACCGACTACAACGAGCCCGGTCGCCGCCCCGACGAACATCGCCTCGATGAAGTAGCGACCAGTCCGGAAGGAGAGACCCTTGCCGGCGAGGAAGAATCTCCGTAAGGAGCGAATGCTGCCCCGAAGTCGGCCCATCAGTCGAGCACGTCAGTCACCATGCCCCTCGCAACCCGGCGCGCAGTTGGCGGCCCCGCGAGCGCCTGGAGCACGACGAGCGCGAAGAGCATCGCGGTGCCTGGCGCCTGACCGGTGATGAACGGTCCGTCGGCGACGACCGGCGAGGGCGTCCACGGCCGGTCAAGCTCCATCTGGCAGGTCGGGTAGCAGGTGATCTGCGTCTCGGGGTCGAGCACCTCGGCCGCGACCAGCACGGTTGGCGCGGCGCAGACGGCGCAGAGGAGGCGGCCTTCCTCCTTCTGGCGGCGGAGCCGCTCGATGAGCGTCTCGCAGCTCTTCAGGTTCGCGGTGCCTTCGCCGCCGCCAGGCAGCACGATGGCGTCGAAATCCTCATCCTCCACCTCGTCAAGGCGCGTGTCGGCGCGCATCGTCACGCCATGCGCGCTGCGCACATCGCGCTCGTCGTGGATCGAGGCGGTGACCGCCTCGACGCCGCCACGACGCAACACGTCGACGATCGTCACGGCCTCGATGTCCTCGAATCCGTTCGCCAGCGGAATGAGCACCTTCGACATCTCACTGCCCTCCTTTTCAGATGAGGTTCTTCGCCACGTTGCACCGCATCTTGCGGCCCATGACCTCGGTGTCGTTGAGCGCCGCGATGGCCTTCTCGGCCTCGGCGCGATCCGGCATCTGCACGAAGCCGAACCCCTTGGAGCGGCCGCTGCGACGCTCGGTGACCAGTCTCGCGACATTGACCTTGCCATGCGCCTCGAACGCTTGGCGGAGCTGCTCCTCCGTCATGTCGTAGCTCAGGTTGCCTACGTAGATCTCGATGGATCCGTCGGCCGGCGCCGGATGGGGCTTGCGCTTCTCGAATGGCTTTTCCTCCGCCTTCCTCGACGACGCCTTGCCGATGGACTTGCCGCAGGCGGTCTTGCCGCAGGAGCCGAACACCTTGCACACGATGCACATGCACACCACGCCGAGCACGAACGCAGCGACAGCGAGGATGATCGCGGGCGAACGGGTAGCCCCCTGGAACAGGTTCATCACTTCATTCATCAGAGTCTTCCTTTCGTTTTTCTGTTCGATTTCTCTCTTCGTTCTTCTCCCTCGTCTCGACGGCCATCGACATCTATCGACGGCCATCGACCGAGACTCTCAACATCTCAACGCCCGCTTCACGTGTTCCTGTAGTCGCCGAGCGACTTCATGCGGCTCGGGTGGCGCAGCTTCCGGAGCGCCTTCGCCTCGATCTGGCGGATGCGCTCGCGTGTCACGTTGAAGAGGCGGCCGACCTCCTCCAGCGTGCGGCTGTAGCCGTCGGAGAGCCCGAATCGGAAGTCCACCACCTGGCGTTCACGATCGGTAAGCGTGTTCAGGATGTCACGCAGGCGCTCCTTCAGGAGATGCCCTTCGGTGACCTCAAACGGATTCTCGCTCGACAGGTCGGGGATGAAATCGCCGTAGTGCGCATCATCGTTGTCGCCGACCTTCGACTGCAGCGAGATCGGCTGCTGCGCCATGCGCCGCACGGCCCGCACCTGGTCCAGCGGCATGCTCATCTCGGCGGCGAGCTCCTGCTCGCTCGGTTCGCGACCGAGCTTCTGGATGAGCCGCTTCTGTACGCGCATGAGCTTGTTGATCGTCTCGATCATGTGCACCGGGATGCGGATGGTGCGAGCCTGGTCGGCGATCGCCCGCGTCGCCGCCTGGCGGATCCACCACGTCGCATAGGTCGAGAACTTGTACCCGCGCTTGTACTCGAACTTCTCCACCGCCTTCATGAGGCCGGTGTTGCCCTCCTGGATGAGGTCAAGGAACGAGAGCCCGCGGTTCATGTACTTCTTGACGATGGAGATGACGAGACGGAGGTTCGCCTCGACCATCTTCGTGCGGGCGATCTGCCCCGCCTTCAGCACCTTGCGAAGCTCGGCGAAGGTCTCCACGAACTCCTGCGGGGGCATGCCGAAGAGCGCCTCCAGACGCACCATCCGCTCACGGACCTGCCGCAGCTCCTGGTCGCGCTTCTTCGAGGGCCGCTGCGTCAGCAGGTTCGCCTGACGCGCGACGAGCGCGCGGTACGGGAGGTAGATGCGCTCATCGGCATCGGCGCAAAGCGTCTCGAGAACCTTCTGCTTGTAGCTGAGGTCGTCGAAGCAGCGCCGCAGCGCCGCGCGGGCGTTCTGGAGCCCCTTCTCCGCGCCGCGAACCGCCGCCGGCGCGGGCTTCTTCTGGGCGATCGTCGAGAGGTACTTCGCGCTCGCCTCGCGCATGCGCTTGTCCACTTCCTTGATCTCCTTGCGGAAGCGGGGAATCTGAGACATGTAGGCGTCGCGGTTGTCGTCGAACTTGTCGGTGACGATGCGATCGAAGCGCTCGCCCTGGCCCTCCAGCTTGTCGAGCAGCGTCGCGTAGAGCTGCGGCGCGAAGAGGAACCGGTTGAACATGTCGCGCGTCTTCGCCTCCGCCTCCTCGATGGTCGTGCAGATCTCGACCTCCTCCTCCTTCTTCAGGAGCTGCACCTGCCCCATCTGGTGGAGATACATGCGGATCGGGTCCTCGATCATCTCGTCCCGCCGCGTCTTCGGGTCGACCTGCTTGGCGTTCTTCGCCTCGAGGTACTTGCGCACGTCGTCCTCGCGGATGACCTGCACGCCGAGCGCCTCGAGTATCTTCAGGTACTTGTCGCTCTGGATCGCATCCACGATGTTCGACGGCAGTATCTGGTTGAGCTCCTCGTAAGTGATGTAGCCGCCATTCGCCTCGCTGCGGCGCTTCACGTCCTGGATGACGTCATTGAGTTCGGTCTCGCGCAGGATCGACATCCCCTCCATCGAGGGCAGAAGCGTGTCATCGGCGCTATCGTCGGCCTCGCCGTCTGCGACAGCCGGCAGGGGCGGAGTCTGCGACTCCTCAGCGGAGGCCTCGCTTCCCTTCGACTCGGTCCGCTCCACCTCGGCGGCCAGGAGCTCCGTGTCGAGCGACTCGGCATCCTGATCAACATCCTCCGGTGGAAGATCATCGGAATCTTCCTCGTCGTCTATCAACTTAATGTCGTCCGAATCCGCTAGAACGGCCGCCTCATCATCGTCCAGCAACTCGCTCTCCAATTCCTCCCGCGTCTTCTCGCGGGCGAAATTCTTCTGCTGCCTGGCCACCACTTTACTCGCGGTAGGCTTCTTCACAACGGATTTCTTCGCAACGGTCTTCTTCGAGGCCGCCGACTTCTTGGCCACCGTTTTCTTCGCGGAATTCTTATTCTCTTGCGCATTTCCGCTATTTTTCCCTGCCGTCGGCTTATTGGACGCCTTCTTTACCGGCTTCTTCAGCTGCTTCTTCGCCTTCTTTTCGACCTTTTTCTTGGCCATAGTTACTCCAGTATACAACTCACCCACCTGCACTTTGTCAAGTGTCGGAATATTATATCATATTTTCTCACGCATGTGGGAAAGAATCTCAACCGGACTTCAATTCCGGGGGATGAGGACCGTCCAGGGGGCATCGCCATTCACGTGCCACTTGAACTCGAAGCCGCCCTCCGTTTTTCGGAAGGATCCATGCGGCGGCAGGCGCCCGCCCGTTCGATATGGCGCGATGAGCGTCACGAAGCAGGCCGTCTTCGCGCGCTTCGGCGTCACTGCGGTGAGATGGTGCTGCACCAGCTTGTAGCCGTGCCCGATCGGCGGGTCGAAGGCATCGGTCTGCGTGACCGCCAGCCCCTTCGGCCAGAGGAAGCTCACGCGCGCCGACCCGCTCGGACAGCGCGCCGTCACGTCCCGCTGGTCCGCCACCTCGAAGGGATTCGCCGTCGTGTGCAGGCGCCACTCGAACGTCGTCGGCTCCTTCGCCGCCAGCCGGTCGATGATCAGCACCGCCTCCGGCACCGTCTTGCGGAAGTGGATGGTCCGCGTGAAGTTCGTGCACACGCCATCTTCGTAAGGCACGTTCACGACTCCCGTCACCGTGTCGAGCTCCGGCGTCGTCCGGAATTCCGTGATCGTGCCGACGTTCTCCATCACATGGCGCTGCTGCGAGGCACCGCCGACCGTGATGCAGTTGCAGCTCTTCGTGTGCCACATCCAGTCCTTGTGGAACGACGAACCGTAGCAGTCGCGCTCGCCGGAATGAACGAACAGCCGGTCGCCGTAGGCGTTGAGGTTGAAGGAGTTGTTCGCGTCATAGCCGTGCGAGCACGAGCCGAAGCGCGGCGCGCACTTGAAGAGAACCTGCACGTTGTTCGAGGCCGAAAGGAGCGTACGGTTCATCGCCGCGAGCCCCACGCCGCGGAAGAGCTTGGACTGCGGGATGTCCGTCGGCACCTTCGCCTTCGGCCGCGGCAGGGACGCCCGCGCGAACTCCACGTAGGGCGACATCCACAGGACGGAGCCCGAGGCGCCCTGCTCCGCATACCACTGCCAGCATGGGTTCTGCGCGCTGGCCGCCAGCAGCCCCATCATCGAAGCGAAGCCACTCGTCATCGTCAAGTTCGCGCAGTCGGCGAAGCCCGGTCCCTTGCCGCCGGGAATCTCCTGGTAGAGGACGTAGTCGCCCACATGGCGGTAGAACGGCTTCTCGAACGGATTGAGCCCGAGGTCAAGCCGCATCGTGTCGCTCCAGCGCATGAACCGACCCATGTAGGACGCCCAGTAGCTCGTGCCCTCATGCCAGCCGCCGTCGTCGTCGCCCCAGACGGGATAGACGCACGAATACGTGTCGATCACGTTCTCCAGCCACTCGCGCGACTCGGGAATCTCCCCGTAGAACGCCACGCAGCCCTCGCCAAGGAAGTGCCACGCGCGCTGCGAATGGCTCGCGTAGGGGGTCCAGAGAATGCGGGGATAGAGATGGCGGAACATCTCCTCGCCGCGCACGCGCATCACCTCGCGGCACTTCGCGCGCTCCGCCTCGGAAAGCCGATCGTGAAGAAAAGTGTAGGTGCGCGCCGTCTGCGCGAAGTAGGGCATGCCCGCCTCGTCGTTGTAGCGGTAGCCGGAGGCCCCCTTCGGATCCCACGTCAGGAGATCCGTCATGATCCGCTGGGCGAGCGCGCCGCTCGCCTCGTCCCGATCGAGCCACCAGCGGAAGGCGAGCGTGCTCATCTGCTGTGTGATCTTCGCGACGCGGATGTAGTTGGAGCCCCAGCGCCTCTTCCATGCCTCGTCGTTCACCTTGTGACTCTCCTCGGCGGTGTAGAGCGGCGGCTCCTCGGTCGACGGCGGGTTCTTCAGGATCTGTCGGCACCACCGTTGCAGGTAGGCCCACTCCTTCGCATACGTCGTCTTCAGCCCCTTGAGATACATCTCTCGCGTCTCGGGCCGGGCGAAGAGCCGCGGATGCCCCTTCGGGATGCGCGTGAAGATCTCGTCCTTCGACGGCAGCGGGCACGGCGCCGCGTCATCCGCGACCTCGAAGGCGCGCGGCTTCGTCCAGCCCGTCTGCTGCTTCGCCTTCGCCAGGCAGGCACGAACCCGCCAGAACCACTTCCCCTTCCCAAACGTCTTCGCCGGACGATGGACATTGCGCACGAGGTTCGTCACGCGCGTCGCATCCGAGAAGTCGGCCTTCCGCGCGTACTCGAGGTCGTACGCGCGCGCGCCGCTCTGCGGACGCCACACGAACGCGGGCGGGGTTTCGACGCACACGCTCCCGTCTGCGGGATGCGCTCCCCATTCATTCCCCTTCGGCGCCGAATCGACGAAGGCCGGCGCCCTGGCGGGAGCCTTCGCCGGCGAACCGGCCGCAATGGCGGCGGCACCGAGGAACATAGCGCCCAGCGGCAGGAGGGAACGGATCGTCATGACGTTCTTCTTTCGGCTCAACGAACCACGATGATCTCGAGGGACGGGAATTTGAAAGCGCTGGTGTCCTCATCGGGCGACTTTCCCTGCGGTCCGGTCGGCCGACAGGGCGCCGACGGACTGCCCGAGGATGATCCTCTGGGTCGGGCCGAGCTTCAGGACGGCCGCGAGCCTGTCACGGTCGAGGTAATCGCGTGCGACCGTGCCAAAGCCGTTGGCCGCGCAGAAGAGATAGACGTTCTGCATGATGGCGCCGGCGTGGATGCCGCCATGGCGGGCGGTGTTCTTCTCATCCGCTTTCATCGCGCGGGCGAGGTCCTGCACGTAGAAGAGGTTGACGGGGGCCGCGGCGGCGAACGGCTGCTTGCCGGCCGCGGCGCGGTGGTCGCCGGCGTTGACGAGCTCCAGCTGGTTACCATGCGCGAGGTAGCGGTAGACGCCGGTCGGCAGCATCACGTAGACATCGATGTCCTGCACGTTCCGCCCGGTCGGCGCGGTGAGACGGCCGTCGGTGCGGTTGACGCCGCAGGCGGCCCAGAGGAGGGAGGCGAGTTCGGTCTGGTTCAGCTCGCGCGTCTCGTACGCGCGGACGGTCCGCCGGTCCTTCAGGGCCTGCGTGAGCGTCATGTCGCTGCCCGGACCGGGCTGCGGAAGCTGGAAATTGGCGGCCTCGCCGACGAGGACGGCGGCGAAGACGGCGAGAAGGACATTCATTTTCGTTCTCATGGGAAAGATTCTACCACACTCCCCGACCAAGGTCAATACCGTCAATCGTCGGTAGCGTGAGCGTGAAGCGGCAGCCGTGCGGATGCACGGGAGAGAGCGTCACGTCGCCGCCGTGAAGACGGGCGATGCGGCGGACGATCGCGAGACCGAGACCCGCTCCGCCCGTCTCCGCCGCGCGCATCGGGTCGACCCGATGAAATCGCTCGAAGACCCGCTCGGACTCCGCCGGGGGGATGCCGATCCCATGATCCTCGACGACAATCCGCGCCTCGCGGTCGGTGCACTCCAGAGAGACCCGGATCTCCGTCGTCCCGGAATGTCGCACCGCGTTGACGACCAGGTTCTCGACGGCCTGCGCGACCAGCTGCGCGTCGACGCGCAGGATGCACGGTCCAGTCGTCGCGACCGCGCAGGCGTGACGCGCAGCGGTCTCGCGCACCAGCTCGGCAAGATCCGTCTCCGTGCAATTGAGCACGTTCCCCTCGCGCTCCAGCCGCGCCAGGTCGAGAATCGACTGCACAAGCGCGTTGAGCCGCACCGACTCCTTGCGGATGAGCGGCACGAGCGGTGAGTTGCCCTCCAGCAGGTCCACCGCGCCGAGGATGCCCGTGAGCGGCGTCTTGATCTCGTGCGAGACATCCGCGATGAACTCGCGGCGAAATCGCTCCACCCGTGTCAGCTCACGGATACGCATGCGCTGGCGGTAGGTGACGAAGAAGAACAGGACCACACCCGCGATGCCGACGAGCGCGGCAAGGGCGATGCCGATGAGCGCATGGCGAAACGGGCGCATCACCAGACCGGACGGAATCCACAGCCGGATACGAAAATCGCCGCTGCGCTGGTCGGCATGGAGCTGCGGTTGATCCTCCCGCGGGTCGGAGGAGGTATCGAAGACGCGTCCGTGCCCGTTGGCCGCGAAGATGGTCAGCCGGTAGCCGTCCGATGTGCAGCGCTCGCCGAACGCCCGTATCCGCCGGAAGTCCTGCGTGCGGAGCGGCTCCTCGAGATTCGCGGCGGCGAGATCGGCGCGCGACTGGAGGTCGCGCCTCGCCCAGGCGATGACCTGCCCCTGGTAGACGAAGAGCTCCCAGGCGAACGCCGCAACGGACGCGATGAACGCCAGGGCCGCCAGGAACGTCGGCAGCCACGCGCTAGACCGAGATTCGATAGCCCACCCCCCTGATCGTCTCGATGTGGTCGCCCCAGCGCCCGAGCTTGCGCCGCAGGTTCGCGACCTGCACGTCGATCGTCCGCTCGTCCGCCTGGCGGGCGAACACACGACCACGGTGCGCAACGAGACGGACGAGCAGCCTGAACTCGCCCGGCGTCAGGTCGAGCGGCTTGCCGCGCAGCGTCGCGACGACATTCGTCTCGTCAATCCGGAGTCCGTCGAGGTCGACGCCTTCCGTGATCGGCAGCCCGCGGCGCAGCACCGCCCGAACGCGCGCGAGCAGCACCGCGCGGTCGAAGGGCTTGGTGACGTAGTCATCCGCCCCGCAGCCGAGCCCGCGCACGATGTCCTCGTTCTGGGTCCGCGCCGTCAGCATGATGATGCGCGTGGCGGCCAGCTCGGGCGTCTCACGGATGCGCGTCGCGACCGTGAAGCCGTCGATACCCGGGAGCATCAGGTCGAGCAGCACAAGATCGGGCTTCTCGCGTCGCACGAGTGTCAGCCCTTCGTCGCCGCGGGCGCTGGAGCGGACCGCCGTGTATCCGGCGCCGAGAAGCGCCATCTCAAGGACGGTGCGAATGGTCGAGTCATCCTCGATGATCAGAATCCTCGCCAGCTCTCCTTCAATCTTTCCCATTCTACTTTCTCCGCGCCTCTGCATCTCTGCGTGAAAATCCAACTGACGTTTCCTAGTTTAATATTATATCACATCCCTTCGGGCAGGCGACAAGGTTCGTGGGGGATGGTGGACAGGTCGAAGCGCGGCACGAGATCGGCCAGCGCGACCGACTCCCCCCGTTCGGCCCAGCCACACGATTCAGCAAGCAGGCCGATGATCGTCTCCGGCGAATACCCGCGCGAACGGTAGGTCGCGATGCGGGTGTCCCCGTGACGCTTCGCCAGTCGCTTGCCGTCCGATCCGACGACAAGGGGAAGGTGGAGGAAACGAGGGATGGCATGGGGGATGAGGGAGCGGGCGAGAAGGATCTGCGCAGGGGTCGCGAGAAGAAGGTCATCGCCGCGAACGACCTCGGTGACTCCCATCAGGAGATCGTCGACCGTGCAGGCAAGCGTATAGCCGGCTCCAAACTCATGACGCGCCAGAGGAAAGTCGCCAAGCGTCCGCGAGACATCCTGCTCGACGTGCCCCGCAAAGACATCGTCAAAGGCGATGACCGTGCCGTCGGGCACGCGAAAGCGCCAGCAAGGGAGAGGTTGAGGGGTTGAGGAGTTGAGTGGTTGAGAGGCCTTGTAGGCGAGAGCGGCGGACCAGGTGGGAAAGCGGTTGCGGCACGTTCCGGGATAATAGAGCGGCTCCCCTGCATGGGGGGCGGACTGGGCCGCGGCGACATCGCGCCGCGAGCAGACGCAGGGGTAGACCTGGTCGTGGATGCTTTCAAGCGCCTGGCGGTAGATGGCGACGCGCTCCGACTGCACATAGGATTCGTCCCAGTCGAAGCCGAGCCATCTGAGGTCATCAAGCGCCGCCTCCGCCGCGCCAGGCTTGTCCCGCGGATGGTCAAGATCCTCCATGCGCAGGATAACCTTGCCGCCCTGGCTGCGAGCCCGGAGCCACGCAATCATGAACGTGCGCACATTCCCAAGATGCAATGCCCCCGTCGGACTCGGGGCCAGTCGCCCGACGTAGCCAGTCACCGGTTTCTCCAGAACTTGCGCCATTCCGCGACGAAGAGCTTGAGCGTGTCGGTGTTCTTGAACGCCGCGGATGTCGCCAGGCGCATGTCGCGCGAGCGTAGAAGCTCCTCCATGTAGTCCGCCTTCAGATTCGCGAACGGCTGGAACCGCACCTTCGGCGCCCCATGCTCGATGAAGACGGCGATCGACCACGCGAGCCGGTACTTGTAACGGCGCGCGAAATCGCTCCCGTCGTAGAACTGGTCGTAGTTCATGCCCATGACGCCCGGCAGCGCCTCGGTCATCCGCTCGAGACTCTCCTCGGTGATGTCGAACTCGGGTCCCCATGCCTGGCTCTCCGTGTCCTCGAAGTACTGGGCGTAGCCCTCGTTGAACCACGGCGAGGCGGAGATCATGGATGCCGCGTAGGAGAGGTACTGGTGGAACGCCTCGTGGCGGATGGTGCGCAGGAGCTCCGCCTCGCCGTTCTCGGACAGGTAGGCGACGAGCTCGCGGCGCTGCGGACTCCAGTATGCCGCCGACCACGCCATGTTCGTGCAGCCGTCCGTCTCCATCGCGGCCAGGTACTCGGCGCGCGAGGCGTAGATGCGCGCGACGGCAAGGACGTTCGAGCCGTCGATCGGCGTCGGCACGGTGGCGGCATAGCGCGCGCGCATCGTCGCGAACTCATTGGTGAGCGTCTCGATGAAACCGCGCTCGGGGAGGTCGTCGAGAATCGCGAACTCGCGCGAGTCGGTGAAGTGCCAGTTCGAGTAGGCCGCCACCGAATGCCGCGCATCGGCGCGCAGGAGATCGCGCTCGGTAAGCGTAGCGTCGGACGGGTCGAGGCGCTTCGCCAGGTCGCCGTCCTTGAACTCCTTGAGGAACTTCTCCTCGAAGAGGGTGACGCGCTCCGTATAGTCGTCCCCTTCCGCGAACTGCCAGAATGCGAGGAACCAACGGTCGGACTTCTCACGGCGGAAGGCGCAGGCGATGTCCGTGTAGTTCGTCGGGTGCTGCCAGTAGCGGACGTCGCGGTAGCCGCGCGGGGTCTGGCGCGCCGCACGCGGCTTCGCTTCGGTGAGCGCGCACGGCGCGAGCAGCTCGATCGCGCGGCGGAAGGCCGGCGGAATCTGTCCGTTGGCGCGAATGCGCTTCATCGGCACGCGCTGGGCGACGTAGTCCGTACGTGTCAGGGTCTCTTCCGTCGCGATGGCCGGCGGCTCCCAGTCTAGCGCGGAGAGGACGAAGAGACGGCCATCATCGTCCGTCCAGCGCCCGATGACGGCCTGGTTCAGCCAGAGCTCCAGCTTGTCAAACCGGTCCTCAAGCCGCTGCACACCGTCCTCGCGCACAAGGTAGGCCTCTGCCCGAGGCATGTCCAACGGGGCGGGATCGGCGAGAAAGAGCGAGGTGGCGAGGAGAATCGTCATCAGAGCCCTCCGATTGCGAGCGAGGAGAACGTCGAGACCGGCGTCGTGTCGCGGTAGTTGTCGATGACCTGCCGGACGTCATGGATGAGTCCGTCGATCTCGGTGTAGAGCTTTTCGTCCTTCGTGAGCCGGCCGAGCGTGCCCTCGCCGCGCTTCAGGCGCGCGGCGACGTCGTTGAGATTGCCGAGCAGCTCCTCGGCCTTGGCCACGGACGTCTTCACGTCCACGCCATCGCTCACCCGGACGATGTTCGAGCATACCTGGCGGAAGTCGGCGATCGCGGATTCGAGGTCGACGCCCTCGGTCGCCGTCACGATGTTGGTGCAGACGAGGCGGAAGTCGGCGATGGCGGCATCGAGATCGTCATAGATCTTCTGACGGTTGAGTCTGACAGAGATCTCGCGCGCGTTCAAAGCGGTCGTACGGATGTCGGCGTAGAGGTCCTCGCCGCCGGTCGTAAGCCGGCCGAGGAGTCCCTCGCCGCGCTCGACGCGCTCGGCGATGGCACGCGCCGAGGCGGTCGTCGCCTCGATGTTGGTGACGATGCCGCTGCCCTCCAGCCGATCCGAGAGTTCCTTGAGGTTGCGGGCGATGCGAGAAACGTCGCTCATCCAATCGCTCGGCGTCTCGCCGCGGAGGACGGTCGTCGCGAGATCGACCGGCTCGCCCGAACCCTCCTCGAGCTGCAGGTAGTTACCGCCGAGCATGGAGAAGTTGCACACCGTGACGCGATAGCCACGCCGCAACAGCACGCCGCCGTCGACGAACGCCGTGACTACGAGGTTGGACGGCGTGACCGACACACTTTCGACCGTGCCGACCTTCGTGCCGCGATACATCACATTGTCGTGGTCCTTGAGTCCGCCGACCTGATCAAAGACCGCAACGAGACGTACGCGCTCCTTGCCCTGGATGATGTCCACCCCGGAGATCACGATCGTAAAATAGCCGAGCAGCAGCAGGATCGTGACCATGAACAGGCCGACGATCGCCTGTGCGAACGTATCACTCTTCCTTTTCATCAGTGCCACCTTTCATTGCGGAGACGAACTCCGCGACATTCGGTTCAGTTGAAGCGAGGAACTCCGCCGGCGTGCCGCAGAAGGCCGCCTTGCCGTCCTTGAGCAGCAGGATGCGATCGGCGAGGCGCAGGGCGGCGGCGAGATCGTGGGTGACGATCACCGAGGTGATGCCGCGCTCGCGGTTCAGCCGGAAGATCAACCGGTCGATGGAGCGCGCGGTCACGGGGTCGAGCCCCGAGGTCGGCTCGTCGTAGAGAATGATGTCCGCGTCGCGCACAATCGACCGTGCGAGCCCCGCCCGCTTCTGCATGCCGCCGGAGATCTCCGACGGATACTTGTCGGCGTCATACTCGAGCCCGACCGCGGTGAGTGCGGCGCGAACCTTCGTGTCGATCTCCGCATCGGAAAGGCGTGTCGTCTCGACAAGCGGCAACGCCACGTTGTCCCACACCGTCATCCATGCGAGCAGCGCCCCAGACTGGAAGAGGTAGCCGATGCGGTCGGATGAGGTGCGCACTGTCCCCGAGTCGGGCTCGAGCAGGCCGACGATGTGCTTGAGCGCAACCGACTTGCCGGTGCCCGACGGCCCGATGACGACGAACACCTCGCCCTTCGCGACGGAAAAGGTCAGCCCGTCAAGGACGACCGCGTCCCCGAAGCGCTTCGTGACGGCGTCAAACGAGACCATCGCCGATCTCACAGTCGTCACCTCGGCAGCGGTCGACTGCCGTCGATTGCCGTCGATTACCGTCGCTTCGACGACTGTCGTTTGCCGTCGATTGCTATCGAAATCTCGGTTTTCTCCTCTCAAACCTCTCACCTATACCACATCCGCGTGATCATGTAGCCCGACACGAGAATCGCAAGGAAGGAGACGATGACGGCGCGCTGGGTCGCCTTGCCGACGCCGGTCGCGCCGAGCCTGGTGCCCAGGCCCTCCGAGACGGAGATCGTGCCGATGAGCAGCCCGAAGGTGAGCGCCTTCAGAAGCCCGACGAAAAGATCCTTCGTCTTCGCCATCGACATCGCACTCGACATGTACTGGCCGAAGTCGACGTTGAGCTGCGTCGCCCCCACGAGCCCGCCGCCGACCGTGCCGATGATACAGCAATAGAAGGAGATGAGAGGCGCCATCAGGACGAGCGCCAGGATGCGCGGCGCGGCGAGAAAGCGCAAGGGCGAGATGTCCATGATGACGAGCGCGTCGATCTCGTCGTTCACCTTCATCGTGCCGATCTCGGCGGCGATGGCGCTGCCGACCATCGCCGCGAGGCACAGCCCGCAGCTGAACGGCGCCATCTCGCGGATGAGCGTGAGCATCACCGCCGCGCCAAGGTACATCTCCTGGTTGAATCGCGCCAGCTCGAGCCCCACCTGCAGCGAGAGGATCATGCCCGTGAAGAGCGCGACCACTGTCACCACCGGCAGCGTGCGGATGCCCGTCGCGTAAAGCTGCGTCACGAGTTCAGCACGCGAACGTCGCCGCCAGAGGACCGATGGGAAGTGCAGGGTCGACCTGACCAGCACCTCCCCGGCCCAGCCGACCGAGGCGAACAGCTTGAAGATGTCTTTCATGTAAAACTATGATTATATCACATTGTAGGCGTCGATGTCCACCGCCACCCGCAGTGCGGCGGGCGGCGGACGTTCGGCGGCGATCCAGCGCCAGGCCTTGGCAATCGACGAGACCTCCGTCGCGCGCAGCACGATCTGCCAGCGGTACCAGCCGTCCGCCTTCTCGAGAGCGGAGGGGCCCGCGTCACCGACGACGAGGCGGGCGCCCCGACGCGCCGCAAGAGCCGCGGCGTACTTCGCGACACTCGCCGCGTACATCATCGCCCAGCTGCCGACGAGCCGTGCGTCGCGGGAGCGGAAGCCGATTACGGCCAGATGGCAAAACGGAGGGAAGAAGCATGCCTCGCGCACCTTGAGCTCGCTCGCCGCGAACCCCTCGAAATCGCCGCGCATGACGGCGTTGAGAACCGGCGAGGCGATGTCATGGCTCTGGATAATCACCTCTCCCGGCAATTCAGCGCGTCCCGCACGCCCGGAGACCTGCGCCAGCAGCTGGAAGGTGCGTTCAGCCGCGCGCGGGTCCGGCAGGTTGAGCGAGCTGTCGGCATTAAGCACCCCGACAAGCGTGACATTCGGAAAATCCAGTCCCTTCGCGATCATCTGCGTCCCGAGGAGGACGTCCGCCTCATGGCGACGAAAGGCGGAGAGGATGTCGTCATGCGAGTGTCGCCGCGAGACCGAGTCGGCGTCCATCCGCAGGATGCGGGCGCGCGGGAAGCACTTGCGCAGAGCGGCCTCGGCACGCTGGGTGCCGATGCCGCGGCAGTCGAAGCCCTCCGCGCCGCAGTGTGGACACTTCCGCGGCAGGGGCGTCCAGCCGCCGCAGATGTGGCAGCGCAGACACGAGTCCGCCCGATGGTAGGTGTAGGGCAGCGCGCACGCGTCGCAGGAGACGGGGGTTCCGCAGGCCGTGCAGAGGTAGGCGCTCGAGTAGCCGCGGCGGTTCAGGAAGAGGATGGTCTGCTCGCCGCGCTCGAGCCGGAGCCGAGTCGCGTCCAGGAGCTCGCGGGAGAAGATCGCTCCGCTCTCCATCTGCACAAGACGCACGGTCGGCAGCGTGCCCGCGCCGGCGCGACCGCGCATCATCGCGGCGACATACTTGCCGCGCTTCGCGTTCATCCAGCTCTCAAGCGAGGGCGTCGCCGAACCGAGCACCACCTTCGCGCCCTCCACCGCGCCGCGCAGCACCGCGATGTCGCGCGCATGATAGCGCGGCAGCTCCTCCTGCTTGTAGCTCGTCTCGTGCTCCTCGTCGACCACGATGAGCCCCAGGTTCCGGACGGGCGCCCAGACGGCCGAGCGCGGCCCGACGACCACGCGGGCCGCGCCGGAGCGGATGCGGTGCCACTCGTCGTAGCGCTCGCCGTCCGACAACGCCGAATGGAGCACCGCGACACGATCGCCAAAGCGCGAGGCAAAGCGCCGCACCGTCTGCGGAGTGAGGGCGATCTCGGGCACCATCACGATCGCGCCGCGTCCGGCGTCGAGCTCGGCCGCGATCGCCTGCAGGTAGACCTCGGTCTTGCCACTGCCCGTGACGCCGAAGAGCAAAACGGGGCGCGCCGCCGCGCGAATCGTCGCAAGCGCGGCAGACTGCTCGGCGTTGAGCGGTAGCGGCTTCGACGGCAGGATGCGGCTGCCCATGAGCGGATCCCGACGTCGTGCGCGCGGCGCGATGGCAAGGAACCCGAGCCCCTCGAGCGCGCGCAGGCTAGACGGGGTCGTCTTCAGCTCGCGACAGAGAGGGGTCAGCCACCCGCCGCCAAGGCGGGCGACCTGCTCGACGAGCCAGCGTTGACGGGAGGTGAGGTGCGCATCAACGGCTACAGTCGAGGGCTGTCGACTGCCGTCGGCTGTCGCCACCTCGACGAACAGCTGCTCCCTGGCGCGGGCGTTGCGCTTCTGCACCGCCGCGGGGAGTGCCGCCCGCAGCACCGACTCGATCGGCGCGACGACATAGGCGGCGACGCGCTTGACGAGCTCCAGCAGTTCCGGCGTGAAGAACGGAGTCTCATCGACAATCGCCTCGATGGGCTTCAGCCGATAGCTCTCGGACGCCGCCGATTGCCGCCGATCGCCGCCGATCGCCATCGCGAAGCCGCGCGCGACGCGGTGACCAAACGGAACAGAAAGAAGCTGGCCGATGGCCAGCTTCCTTTCCAGCGACTCGGGCACCTCGTAGTCGAAGAGCCGGTCGAGCGCCAGGTCGATCGCGACCTTGACCGTCACATCAGTTCGCGCCAGTCTTCAGGTAGCTGAACTGCGCGTCGGACGGAATCGTGAAGCTCTGCTGGTTGTACACGAGGTAGAGCTTCGAGTACTTCGCCTTGATGACGTTCGTGCCGCCGCCCTTGCGGATGACGATCCACGCCTTGTTCGCGAACGGCGTGTCGGACTCGCCGCCGTTCGCCTTGCCCACGCCGACGGCCTGCTTGTCCGTACCCTTGAAGTCGCCCGAGGTGTGCAGCTTCGTGTAGTCGACGTTGCGCGTCACAAGCGCGGGGATGACGTCCTCCATCTCGTCCGTGAGGCCGGAGGCGACGATCCACATCACGTTCTTCGCCTCCAGGGAGCCGCTCGCCATCGGCGGAACGCCCGCGCCGCTGAGGACGTTGAGATCGACGCCGGTCACGTAGGGAGACCAGCTGTCCTTACCATAGTTGTCGATGTCGAAAAGCTCCTTGAAGTAGGTCAGCGAATCGGAGAAGTCCATGCCCGCGATATCCTCGGCGTCGTCGGACTTCTGGGTCGAGCTCTTCGGCCAGACGGATGTGAGACCCGCCGCCTCGCGCTCGGTGTTTGCCTGCGTGATGCCGACGAAGAGGTTGCGCCCGCGCATGGAGACCGCAGAGGTCTGCGCCGACAGCATGGCCGAGGATATCGCCGGGAAGAGAGCGCCCATGAGAATGCCGAGAATGCCGATGACGACGAGCAGCTCGACGAGCGTGAAACCTTTGTTCTGTCTTTTCATTTTCATACCTTCTTTCGTGTTG
Source organism: uncultured bacterium (assembly GCA_902773015.1). Classification (GTDB taxonomy): domain Bacteria; phylum Verrucomicrobiota; class Kiritimatiellia; order RFP12; family UBA1067; genus UBA1067. Next base: position 5,283 of record CACYCW010000235.1, on the reverse strand, counting down.
TGGGTTTATTATCTCATAAATTTCATTTTCGTTCAAGGGCCTTTTTGAGGTATGGCCAGTAGGCGCTCGTGTAGGTGAAGAGGCTCCAGACCGTAAGTACGATCAGCAGCCCCTCCACCACGTAGCAGCTCACCAGCCAGGGCCGGTGCCACGCCTCGGGAACCATGCGGTGGAAGCAGCAGTACGCATAGACCCAGCCCGCGCCGGGGAACGAAAGAGCCGTCCGCACCTTGCCGAGCCACATCGCCGCGACGTCAGCGCCGAACATCGTGCCCACCGACCGCATGAACGTGACCCACGTGTCGCGCAGCATGTAGAGGATGGTGAAGAGGAGCATCGTGAGCGCATGCGCCTCGCTCTCCCCCTGGTGCATGATCTGCCAGACCAGCGCTGGAAACGCAACAATGTAGAAGACCTTGTCCATCAGCGGGTCGGCCATCTTGCCGAGCGTCGAGACGACCTTCCACCGCCTGGCGAGCGCCCCGTCCCAGGCGTCCGTGAGCCCCGAGAGGAGCATCATGAGACAGGCCCAGAACGCCAGCCAGAAACTGCCCGTCTCGGGCGGAGCGATCGTGCGCTCCTGGGCGATCGCGAAGCCGAGCCACGCGAAGATGAGGGGGACGCGCGCAAACGTGATCGCGTTGACGATGAATCGCCGCGCGTTCACGATTCGGTCAGACCCTCCGCGACGACCTCCTGCATCACCCCGAGGGCCTCCTGCAGCTGCACGAGCCGCGCCTTCAGAGCCTGGATCGTCAGCTCCGCCTTCTGGTAGTTGCGCCGCGTGGCGAAGAGCTGCTTCAGGATCTCGCCGGGATCGAGGTCGAGGTCGGTGAGCTCCATGCCGTCCGGGATCGGCACGAGCGCCGGCTCGCCGCACTCCGAGCAGTTGATCTGCAGCCCGGCACCGCGATAGTCGATCACCAGGCTCTTGCCGCAGTGCGGGCAGTCGAACACGATGTCGGTGTCGCGAATCTCCGCCTCATCGGTGTTCTCGCGAACCTCGACCTTTTCCTCGACATACTGTTCTTGTTCCTCTGCCTCTGCCATGACAACATCCCTTTCCTTTGGAGTTCAAGGCGAATTATATCAAAAAAAACACGCCCTGGCAATTGCACTAGGGAACTTCTCGTCCGCAGACGAGATCGGCGACCTTCGCCGCCGCATCAGGAGTGGCGAGCGCACGCATCCGCTCCGCCATGCGCGTGAGATGTCCGGGATGGTCGTATTTCTCCAGGAGGTAACGGAAGACCTGCCGCGCGGCAAGCTGCGCCTGGTCGCCTTCGTCCGCCGCGCCCTTCGCCGCGAAGGCGTCCGCATTGAAGTGCTGGTGGTTCCTGAGTGCCGTCGGCAGCGGGATGAACAGCGCGGGCTTGCCGCACGCGGCGAGCTCGAAGCAGGTCGAGGCCCCGGCACGCGCGACCACGATGTCCGCCGACGCGAAGGCATCCGCCATCTCGCTCTCGAAGGCGTGCACACGTGCGGGCAGGGACACATTGGCGTAGGCGTCCTTCACCATCGTCTCGTCCTTCGCCCCCGTCTGGTGAATGACGTAGAGTGGACGGGCGGTCGAGGGGTTGAGAGGCTGCGGGGTTGAGGACGCCTGACGCTTGTCAAGCTCGGTCTTGAGCAGCCTCAGGGCGTCAACAAGAAGCAGGTTGACGGCATGGGCACCCTGGCTGCCACCGGTCACAAACACGACGAAGGCGTTCGGCGGAATGAAGTCAAAGCGCCGGCCCCGTGAAATCGCCGCGCGCACCGGCAGCCCGGTACACACGGTCTTCACCCCCGGCAGGTGTCTAGTAGTCATCGCGAAGCTGATCGCGACGGCATCGGCAAAGCGCGAAAGGAACTCGACCGCCTTGCCGGGCACCGTGTTCGCCTCGTGCAGAAAGACCTTCACCTTGCGACTGTGCGCGGCAATCACCGGCGGCAATGACGAGTAGCTGCCCATCGCAAGGAGCGCGTCCGGCTGGGTGCGTTTCATCTCACTGCGGCAGCGGATGATCGCCCGCAGGTTGGCGAAGGCGTTGCGCGCTGTGAGCTGCCGCGCGCCGGTGGAGAACGTCGGCCCCGTCCAGCTCTTCATCACGCTCGACTCGATGGCACGGCCTGAATCCCATACAACGACCTCGTGTCCGCGGGCACGGAGCTCCTCCGCCACCGCCAGTCCCGGAAAGGCGTGTCCGCCCGTTCCGCCGCATGCGACCACAATCTTCATCACCAGTCCTTTTCGTTCGGCGGCAGCGGCGCCTTGCGCATGCGAGCCTTCTTCTCGGCCTCGTGCTCGTCATTGCGCTCCTGGGCCTTCTTGAGAATCGCCTCCACCTCCCGGTCCTCGGGCTTCTGCTCTGGTTCCTTGGAATCCTCGGGTTCCTGGGGCTGCTGCTCCTGATCTTGCTGCTGATCAGGCTGCTGTTGCTGATCGGGCTGCTGTTGATCCTGCTGCTGTTGCTGCTGGTCTTGCTGCTGTTGCTGGTTCTGCTGCTGTTGCTGGTTCTGGTTCTGCTGACCGCCGCCATTCCTGTCCTTTGGAAGAAGCCCTTGGATCTCGCGGATGATCCCCAGTGCGCGCTCCTGGTCGGGCGGGAGCGACTTCTCGCAGCACTCCATCTGAAGCTTCTCGAGCGTCGACGCGAGAGCGGCGATCTTCGCCTGCGTCTCGGCCGTGAACGGCGGCTGGTTCGTGTCCGCCTTCGCCTGCTGCTCGTAGGAGCGTGCCCAGGCGGGGAACTTTGCGCGGAAGGCCCGTGTGTAGTCAAGCGCATCGGACTGCCACTTGCGTCCGTTGAACGCCGCCACGTCCATCCAGGCGTTGGACTGGGCGACGAGATCCTCGTCGAGCGCGCCAGGCGGCAGCACGGTCAGCTTCAGAAATCGTGTGAGATCATGCTCGACGTCGGATAGCGTGCCATAGGCGCCCTCGTCGAAGTCGCCGAGCTGCCGAGCGGCTGTGCGCGTCTTCGACTGCGCCTGTTCGATCTGTCCGAGAATCGTCGCGGCCTGTTCCTCGTTGGTGACGGACTGCGCAATCGTCTCACGCACGGGGATCCAGGTGTCGGCGAGTCTCTCCGCGCGATGGGAGAGCGCATCCGCGAGCGCTACCGCACGCGCAGGGGCATTGGTGCGGTAGCCGCCCGCCTCCGCAAACAGCGTGCGCGCATCATGTGTCGCGGTGCGCAGCAGCGAACCGGGATCCTTGCCCTGCGCGGCCTTGAGGACTTCATTGATGTGCCGTTTCTCGCGTTCGTCCTGAAGCCCGTCGACGGCACGGGTGAAGTTGCGGTTCACGCGCGCATCGTCCGGCGCGGCGCGGAGCGCGATCTGCGCGGCGCTGGCCGCCTCCTCGACATTGCCGCGCTCATGTTCGAGCTTCGCGACGAGCTCGGCCGCGCGCGCGCCGTGCGTCTTCGTGAGCATGAGTGGACGGAGCACGCGGAGCGCGTTCGTGACGTCTCCGGCGCGGTAGCATTCGACGCCCCTGTTCCACACCTCGCCATCGGTGAGCTGGGCCTCGTCATCGGCGAGGAGAAAGGCACCGGTCAGCGCGAAGAAGACAATGATGACACCCTTCATCACGCGCCCATCTCCGCCCGAATCGCCAACGCCGCCGCCGCAGGATCTGCCGCTGCGAGGACAGGTCGCCCGACGACAAGATGCGTCGCTCCGTCCCTCACCGCGTCAGCCGGAGTGGCGACGCGCTTCTGGTCGCCGACGGCCGCGCCGGCGGGACGCACGCCCGGCGTCACGAAAAGCGTGCCGGCGGACAACGCGCGGGAGAGCGCGCCGACCTCGAGCGGCGAGCAGACGAGCCCGTCCGCCCCCGCACCGGTCGCGAAGCGCGCCATCGCGGCGACCTGCTCCGCCGGTGTGCGGCCGACGATGCCCACGTCGGCGAGGTCGCCCTGGTCGAGCGAGGTGAGCACGGTCACGGCGAGGATGCGCGGACGCGTCTCGCCGAACTCGGCCGCCGCGTCCGCCGCCGCGCGAATCATCGCGCGGGCGCCGGTCGAATGGATCGTCAGGAGATCGACCCCCAGACGGCCCGCCGAGCGCACGGCGCGTTCGACCGTGCGCGGGATGTCGTGGAACTTGAGGTCCAGAAAGACGCGCTTGCCGAGATCCCGGATCGCGCGCACCACATCCGGTCCCTCCGCCGTGAAGAGCTCGAGCCCGATCTTGTAGAAGTCGACAGCCTCGCCGATCTCCTTCACCCTGCGGACAGCCGCGTCACGGCTGTCCACGTCCAATGCAACGATGAGTTCCGCCATGTCAGCCCAGCCTGTAGTCGGGACGGTAGGTGTAGTGCAGCAGCCGGTTCGCCTCGTCGCAGTTCGTGAAGCGCTCGCGCTCCCCGTCCCACTCAAGACGGCGCCCGAGCTTGTGCGAGATGTTGGCGATGTGCGCGAAGCAGGTCGAGCGATGGCCCTCCTCGAGCGGACAGAGCGGCGTGCCGCGGTCAAGGCATCGTGCGACGAAGTCGGCGATCACGTTCTCCGTCGAGCCCGCCGACGACCCGTCCTGCAGCACCGCCTCCCGCACGCTGAACTGCTTCGGTGGGAGCGGCTGGGGCATGTTGTTGAACTCCTTCTGCTTCGAGGGCTCGATCTCCCACCCGCTCTCGTTCGCGTAGATCGTCGCGTCACCCGAGGCGAGCTCGAGCTCGCGCCGACGGATCGGATACGAGCGCCCGCCCTCGAAGATGTTGAACTCGATCACCTTGCCCGAGGCGAACTCGTAGACGCAGAACATCGTGTCCGGTATCTCCGAGTCGGAATCGGGCGTGTAGTACTTGCCGCCGACGGCGGTCACCGCCGACGGGGCCGTCTCGCCCATCATCCAGCGCATCGCGTCCAGGTAGTGGACGCCCCAGTTTCCGACCTGGCTCGAGAAGTCGGTGTGCCAGCGGAAGTAATACGGCGCGGTGGTGTACTTGTAGGGACGGTACGCGCGCGGGCCGAGCCAGGCGTCCCAGTCCATCCCCTTCGGCGGGTCGCACGGCGGGCACTTGCCGATGCCGTTCGGAAAGATGTTCGAGACGCGCGCGGCGCGGCCGGTGCGGAAGGTGCCGTAGGCGCCCGAGTCGATCGTCCGCTTGAGCGCCCGGTAGCCGATGTTGCCGCGGCGGTTGAGTCCGACGGCGACCACCTGGCGGGAGTTGCGCTGGGCGTTCACCATCGCGCGGCCCTCGACGATCGTGGCGGTGAGCGGCTTCTCGCAGTAGACGTCCTTGCCGGCCTTGATCGCGTCGATCGTCATGATCGCGTGCCAGTGGTCGGGCGT
>CACYCW010000234.1 GCA_902773015.1 uncultured bacterium | reverse complement strand
CCAGCTCCCGCGCCTTGCCGAGGAGCTCGAACGGCACTTCGGAAAGCCGACCCTCCTCCTGCTCGGCAAACACCCAGACTTCACCTTCTTCTCGCTTCATGAAGCTTCCTTTGCTGTTTCCCATTTCTTTCGATTGCTGTCGATCGACCACGCTTGCTGTCAGTTGCCGTCGATTACACCAGACCGCCGCCTCGGCGGCCCCTCACCCGATCGTATGGTCGGCGATCAGTTCCCCGACGAGCCCGCCGATGCCCTCGTCGGTCGCCGGCACCTCCTTGAAGGCACCGCCGGCGAGCACGACGGACATGATCTTGTTGACGCTCGTCGGTGAACCCGCGAAGCCGCAACGGTCAGCCTCACAGCCAATGTCGTCGCACGAGAGGACTTCCGGCTCGGCGTTTTTGTACTTCATCACGCGGCGCATCTGGAATGGGCGGAGCTCGCCGAACTTCTCGGTCACCGTGAAGAGAACGGGCAGCTTCGCGCGGCAGGTCTCGATGCCCGTGCCGATGTCGCGCGTCGCGACGGCGAAATCGCCATCGAGCGTGAGCTTCTCAAGGTAGGTAACGACCGCGCAGTCGAGCTTTTCGCCGATCTGAGGACCGACCTGCGCCGTGTCGCCGTCGATCGCCTGGCGCCCGCAGAAGACGAGGTCCGGATTGAACTTCTTCACGGCTTGGCTGAGAATGTAACTCGTCGCGAGCGTGTCGGAGCCGGCGGCCTTGCGGTCGGTGACGAGCACCGCGCGATCGACCCCGCACATGAGCGCCTCGCGCAGGATCGCCTTCGCCGCAGGAAGCCCCATTGTGATGACGGTCACGGTTCCGCCATAGGTCTCCTTCACCCACAACGCCGCTTCGAGGGCGTTGCGGTCCTCGGGATTGAAGATGGCGGGCAGGGCCGCCCGGTTAATGGTGCCATCGGCCTTCATCGCGTCCCCGGTCACCCGCTTGGTGTCCGGCACCTGCTTGATGCAGACTACACAGTTATACGCTTTCATGTTAATGTGTATTATACCAAATCTCGGCGTCCTTCGGCTACCCCCTAACGGCCTACCGGAAGCCAGAATCAGCTAGTTAAGCGCTACTCGGCCAGGCGAAATCCACTCGCCGCCAGGTGCCGCCCGTTCATGCGTATGACGGATGTGAATGCCGCCCTCGCAATCAGTGCGGGGGAAGATGGGATTTCATGTCCTTCAGCTCGGCCTTCAGCTTCGCGACCTGCTTCGGCAAGAGAAGCCGCGCACCGAAGTCGCGCATGCTCTCCGCAGGGGCGCCGATCACGTACTTGACCGAACCGTCGAGCGTCTGCGGCACACCGGCCTGCGGGCCGACCTGTACGCCATCCGCGATGCGGATGTGGCCGGAGATGCCGGCCTGCGCCCAGATGAGGCATCCGTAGCCGATCTCCGTCGAACCGGCGACGCCGGACTGCGCGATAAGCCCCGAATAGCCCTTGACCTTCACATTGTGGCCGATCTGCACGAGATTGTCGATCTTCGTCATCGGGCCGATGTAGGTGCGGCCGATGCGCGCGCGATCGATCGTGGTGTTGGAGCCGATCTCCACCCCGTCGCCGATCTCCACGATGCCAAGCTGCGGAATCTTCTCGATGAAGACGGAGCCGTCCGGCCGGCGCCCGTTGTTGAACCCGTAGCCATCGCCGCCGAGGCGGACGCCGCAGTGGAGAATGCAGTCCTTCCCAACGACCGTGCCTTCGCGCAGCGTCACCTGCGGATAGATGTGGGTGGCCTCGCCGACGCGGCAACCCTCGCCGATGAAGACCTGGGCCTCGATCACAGCTCCTTCGCCAATCTCCGCACCCTTCTCGATCACGGTTAACGGACCGATATGAACGCCCGCGCCGAGACGAACCGATGGGTCGACGATTGCGGTCGGATGCACGCCGGGCGCACGGACCGGCTCGGGAGGCGCGAACAGCTTCGCCGCGGCCATGCAGGCGTGGTTCGGATCCGTGACGCGGATGATCGCGCACGGCGCGCCGCGGTCCCAGTCCGGCGGCAGGAGGACGGCGGACGCCTTCGTCGTCTCGACGAGCTTGACGTGCTTCGGATCCTTGCAGAAGCTCAGGTCGCCGGGGCGCGCCTCCTCGAGGCCGCCACAGGCGACGAGCTCGACATCATCGCCTTCGAGCGTACCGTCCAGTCGCTTCGCGAGCTCACTTGCCCTCATCTCGGCCCTTCGCTTGCTTGGGGTCCACCCCAAGAACCTGAAGCATCGCATCGGTGACGTCCATCTCGGCCTTGGCGAACGCAACGGCGTTCAGGTCGCAGATGAGGTCGTAGCCGTTCGCCTCAGCATACTTGGCGATGCGCTTGCGAAGGTCGTCGGACGTCGTCTTCAGGAGGCGGGACTCCAGGTCCTGGAGATCCTGACGGCAGCGCAAGGCCTCGGAGCGAAAGCGCTGCTCGATGCCCATCAGCTTCTTCTGAATGTCCATGAGCTGCCCCTCGATGTCGGCCTTCGCCTTCGTCGTCAGCATCGGGTTGCGCACCTGCTCGGCGAGTTTCTTGCCCTCCTCCTGCAGCTTCTCGCCATCGGCCTTGATGGCGTCGAGCTTCTTCTGGTAGTCCTTGTCCGTCGACTTGAGCAACGCCTTGTTGGATTCGTAGTTCGGATGGTTCCTCACGAGCAGCAGCATGTCCACGGTGCCGACCTTCAGGTCGGCGAGGGCCAGGTTGGCGGCGATGAGCGCCGCGGCGAGGAGTATCTTCTTTGCTTTGTTTTTCATAATTTGGTCATTGGTTAGTGGCTAGTAACTCCTAGGTCTCAGTCGACCACCTTCGACAGGCCTCGGGTGCTGTCGCGCCCCTTCAAGCCCCTCAGAAATCATACCCGACCATGAACGAGAAGACCTCCTTCTCGGCGTGATCAGGCTCGACGAACGGAGCGGCGAGGTCGAGGCGGATCGGGAACATCGGGATGTCGAGCCGGATGCCGGCGCCGCCCGACCACGCAAAGGTATCGGAGAAGTCGAGATCGAACTCGTCCTCGCCGACCGAGCCGAGATCGGAGAAGAGCGCGAAGCGGAGCATCTTCACGATCGGAATCGTGTACTCGAAATTCATGCAGAAGAGCGTCTGGCCGCCCCACGGCGCGTAGTTGTCGCGATAGCCGTACTTCTGGGCCATCGGCGCGACATGACGGTAGCGGAAGCCGCGTATCGAGCGCGGGCCGCCGAGGAACATGCGGTTGTAGATCGGCACGTCATCCGAGAACGCGTCGATCGTCTCCGCCCGGGCGCCGACCATGAGCACATGATCAAAGCGCTTCCAGACGTTGAAGTAGCTGCGGTGGTTGACGCCGAGCCGCCAGTACTGGTTTTCGCCCGCCGGCGCGACATCGCCATAGATCTTCGTGCGGTGACCGCGCGTCGGGATGCGGAAGTTGTCGCGGCTGTCCTTCACCCAGAACAGGTGGATGACCGGTTCGAAGACGTCGCCGTACTCGTCCTCCTCGTCCACGAAGAGCTGCCCAGTGCGGTTCCCGTAGGTGTAGAGCCACTGGTCGGTGTCGTCGAACTCGATGAACTCGCCGGAAAGCCCGATCCCCAGGCGGCCAAACGCCTCCCAAGTCGGCCAGAACTTGACCGGATAGGTGAGTGAGGCCATCGCCCCCGTGCGGATGAGGTCGTACTGGTCATACCAGCGCAGGCGCCGATACAGGTCGACCGACAGCTCGAGGAGCCGGCCGAAGAGGTGCGGCTCGACGAAGCCGATCTCGGCGGACTGGTAGCGCGGTCCCCACGCGACGTAGACGCGACCCTTCTGGCCGGCGCCGCGAAAGAGCTTCGTCGGCGCGAAGAGGTCAAAGTTGTTCTGGTTGACCTCAGCCGAGATGTAGACCGAGTCAACCGTCGAGGCGCCGATGCCCACCATGAACGAGCCGGTGTTCTTCTCCTCCACCTCGTAGACGAGATCGCGGTATTCCGCGCCGTTCGCGTCCTTGCCGCGCCCGGTCGGTTCGAGGTAGTACCTGACGCGCGAGAAGTAGTCGAGGTTCTCCAGGCGCTTCTGCGAGCGCTCCGCGCGGTCCGCCAGCATCCGGTCACCGGGGCCGAGCGCGATCTCGCGGCGAATCACCTTGTCCTTTGTGTAGTCGTTGCCGCGGATCTTGATCTCGTTGATGACGACCGGAACGCCCTCGGTCACCTGGTAGACGATGTTGACCGTGTTCGCCGTCGACGTCGGAATGCGCCGCGGCACGACCTTCGTGTCGGCGAGGCCCGAGTCGCCGGAGCCGACCGTCACCTCCACGCGGTGCGCGGCGTCGGCGAGCGTCTTCTCGCCCGCGATCGTCCCCGCCGCCGGCAGGTCGCTCTTCTCCTTGACGACATCGGCCGGATAGTGCGTCACACCCTTCACCGACGACTCGCCGATGAGGTACTGTACGCCCTCGGTCACCGTGAAGACGATGTCGACCTTCTCGTCACCGCACGGCACGCGCTCAGGGCCCGTCACCTTCACGTCGAGGTAGCCGTGGTTGCGGTAGACGGTCGCGAGCTTCTCGCAGCACTGCGCCAGCTGATCGCGCGTCACCGGGCTGTCGGTGAACCAGCCGATCACGTTCCACCACGGCAGATCGTCGATCGCCTCGTGCAACTCCGCAACATCGAACGTGTCGGGAGCAAGCGTGTAACCCGGCACGAGTTGCGTCCAGTAGGAGACGTCCACCGCGTGATCGGCGCCGGCGAAGACATAGTCTGACACCTTCTGTCGCTTGCCTTCGTCGACGATGAACGTGACGGTGACGTCATTGCCGCCGATGAGTTCGGTCCTGAACGCGACCTTCGCATCAGGGTAGTACTTCTTCTGATAGGCGAGGCGCACCTTCGCCGCAGCCGCCGCGAGGTCGCCCTCGCCGTAGAGGTAGCCGTCCTTCAGCCCGCTCTCACTCGCGATCTTCGAGACGCTCAGTTCCTCGTTGCCCTGCACGACGAGCGGCCCGGCGTAGCGCATCTTGCGCTTCACATAGAAGATCACCTCGACACCGGCGGCCGTGCGTTTCGCGTCGGCATTGATCTCGTCAAACTCACCCGAGTCCTTGAGCGCCGTGACGTCGCGCGTCACAGTCACCGGATCGTACGTGGCGCCAACCTTCGTCTGGCAACGGGTTGCCACAGAGGACGTGTCACCGCCGAACCCGTCCAATGCCTTGACTTTGACCTCCGAGACCTCCGTGGCTAGGGCGGCAACGGAGCCGACGAGTGCGAAAAACGCAATAAGAGTTTTCATATTGCCGTATATTTTATCATATTTTAGGACGTCGGTGGGAGCGAAACCATCCCCTTCACGACGGTCTTCAGGAGTGCACGATCCGGCTCGGGATCGAGGACGGACTTGCCGATCGCCTTGAGCACAGTGATGCCGGGCGTGCCGGCCGCGAGCGCCCAGGCGTCGATGCCGTAGAAGAGATTCTCCGCCTGTCCGATGAGATGGCTCGAATGGATCATGCCATCCAGTGCGCCGCAGCTGCGCAGCAGCTCCACGGCCGCATCGCGTTCGGACTCCTTCAGGAGCCCCTTCGCCGCGGAGTAGCCGAGGTCGATGCAGATGCCGATCGAGACCGCATAGCCGTGCGGCAGCTTGTAGCCGCTCATCGACTCCAGTCGCATCGCCGACCACAGCGCGAACGGGGTCGCGTCCTTCTTCGCACGTGTCTCCCGCACTGCGCGCACGACCGCGTCAAGCGCCTTGGCGTCCCGCGCGACATAGGCCGGCACTAGCTCGGCGATCTTTTTGTAGAGCGCAGCATCGCTCGCGAGCGCGAGCCGCACGGCCTCGCTCAGGCCTCCTCGCCACACCCCATCCAGCACAGTCGCCGCGAAAGAGATGTCGATGAGCACCGCCGCCGGCTCGCACGGCACACGCAGCGCGTCCTTGACCGTCGCGGAGTCGACCGCCGCATACGTCGCGTACGCCGCGTCCATCATCGCCGCCGGTGTCGTCGGCACGCGCACGACCTTCACGCCGCCGCGCACCTGCGCCGCCGCGTAGCCGGCGACGTCCAGGATCGTGCCTCCGCCGAGCGCGAGCACCACGTCATTGGCGCCGATCTTTGCCGACAGCAGCGCCGAGATCACCTTGAGCGCGCTCTGCAGGCTGTCGGCCTTCGTCCTCTCCCCGCCGGTGAGCACCACCGGGCTCCCCGCGAGCGTGATGCCGTGCTTCTGCACGTACCGTCCGATGCACGTGCCGATTCCCTCGGTGCGCTGCACAACGTTCTGGTCCGCCACGATCATCACCCTTGGCGACGCCGCACCCGTGACCGTCTTCAGCGTGTCCGCCAGGACCGACGATTCCCCGAAGATGTCCTCGACGAACTCAACGGGATAGCTGCAATAGTTCTTCCGCATGTCTTTTCACCACACTAGTTAACCTTTCACCACCAAGCATACGGGCGATTTCCGAGACACGGTCCTCGCCCGCCACTTCCGAAATTCCAGTTCGCGTCCGCCCGCCGGAGACGGACTTGGACACCACGAGATGCCGCTCCCCAAAGGCGGCGGACTGCGGCAGGTGGGTGATCGCAATCACCTGGTGCCGCTTCGCGACCGCGCGCAGCTTCTCCCCCACGATCCTCCCGACCTCACCGCCGATGTTCGCGTCAATCTCATCGAAGACCAGGGTAAGGGATGAGGGATGAGTGGGAAGCGATGAGGTCACCGTCTTCAGCGCCAACATGACACGGGCGATCTCGCCCGAACTCGCGATTGCCGCGAGCGGGCGCGCCGACTCGCCGGGGTTCGGCTCGAACATGTAGACGACGCGATCCATGCCGTGTGCGGCGGGCTCGGTCGGTTCGAGACGGACGGTCAGTTTCGCCTTCCTGAAGCCGAGATCCCGCAACTCGGCCGTGACCGCCTCACCGAGGCGCTTGCCTGCCGACCGCCGTGCCGCGGTGAGCGCCGCGCCAGCGGCGGCGACCGCCTTCTCCGCCGTCGCGAGCCGTCCGCGCAGCTCGGCGATCGTCTCGTCGCGATGCTCGATCGCCGTGAGCCGCGCGCGCTTCGCCTCCAATGTCGCCAGCAGGGCCGTGATCGCGCCCGGTCCGTCGCCCGTGCCGTTCTTCAGGTACTTGCGCTTCAGCCGATTGACGAGCGTGAGCCGTCGGTCGAGCTCCTCCAGATCCTCCTCGCCGACATCGAGTTTCGACACCGCGTCCGCCACCGTGCGCGAGAGTTCCTGGATGCGCACCGTCAGCTCCTCGGCCTCGATCGCCCAGTCCGTCGCCGCCGGCAGATGGCGCGCGATCTCGCGAAAGCGCGGTTGCAACTGCACGAGGATCTCTGCGGCGGACTGGTCGCCGCCGAGCGCCTCGGTGATCGCATTCGCGTTCTCCACGATCTCCTTGGCATGCGCCGCCGCCGCATGCCGCTCGGCGATCGTCTCGTCCGCCTCGCCGAGCGCGGCCTCCTCGAGCTCGTTCACCTGAAAGCGCAGCACGTCCGCCTCGTCATCCCCCCCGTCGCTCTCCGCCGCCGCCAGCCGTGCGCGCAGGTCGACGAGCGCCGCCCAGGCGTCCGCATAGGATGCCGCGCCCCTGGCGCGCGACGTATCGAGCGCGATTCCGCCGTAGGCATCGAGCGTCTCACGCTGGAAAGCCTCCTCGACGAGTCGCTGGTTCGCGGTGGGGCCGTGGATGTCAACGAGCTGCGCGCCGAGCTCGCGGAGCTCCGCGACGGACACCGACTCGTCGTCGATCCACGCCCGCGAGCGTCCCTGCGCCGTCACCGTGCGCCGGATCTCGTGCCCGTCGAACTCGGCCGTCACCTCGGCCTCCTTCGCACCATCGCGCACGACCGAGGCGTCGGCGCGACCGCCCAGCACAAGGTCGAGCGCTCCCATGAGCACCGACTTGCCCGCACCGGTCTCGCCGGTGATAACGTTAAGCCCTGGACAGAACTCCACGTGTACGCCCTCGACAATCGCGAGGTTAGAAACTATCAGTCGTCTAAGCAATTGTTCTCCGTTTCCGCTGGGCCCGAAGGGAATGCCAACCGTCCTCAGGCTGATGCGATCAAGTCACCGAGAAAAGATCGCACCCGTACGAACGCCGTATATTATACCACATCCGAGGCGATTCTGTGAACCCCCTCGAAACCAAATCTCAGCTTTGTCAGAACTTGACTCAGAACCGCAAAACTGCGGCAAGTGGAGCGGGCGATGGGAATCGAACCCACGTAAGAAGCTTGGGAAGCTCCTATTCTGCCATTGAATT
>CACYCW010000233.1 GCA_902773015.1 uncultured bacterium | reverse complement strand
GAAGACCTGGGTCGCGCCGTCGATGGTGACGGGCGTCCTCGCGACGATCTTCTTCTTCATGTTCATCGGCTTCTACGCGGTCGGCCCCGGTGTGTGCGTCTGGCTGGCGCTCACCGAGCTCATGCCCACGCGCATTCGCGCGAACGGCATGGCGATCGCGATGATCATCAACCAGGGCGTCTCCGCCGGCATCGCCACGGTGTTCCCGAAGTGGTGCGCGTGGACGAACGACAACGGTTCGGTCTTCTTCGTGCTCGCGGGCTTCACGGTAATCTACTTCGTCACCGCGGCGTTCTTCCTGCCCGAGACGAAGGGGCGGACGCTCGAGGAGGTCGAGCAGTATTTCACCACCGGAAAGATGCCGGAGAGGAAGAACTGAGGGCTGGAGAGAGGAAATGGCAGAGATCACGCTGGAAATGAGACGGCATTCGGCGGCGCACCTGATGGCGCGCGCCATCCTGAACCTCTTCGAGGAGGTCCAGATCGACATTGGCCCGAAGACGGATGAGGGGTTCTACTACGACGTCGACCTGCCGCACCGCATCACGCCGGAGGACTTCCCGAGGATCGAGGCCGAGATCGCCCGCCTCATCGCGCTCGACGAGCCCTTCGTGCGCAAGGTCGTCTCGCGCGACGAGTGCGCCAAGATGCTCGCAGGGCAGCACTACAAGCTTGAGCGCCTCGCGGACATCCCCGAGGGCGAGGACATCTCGACCTACACCGTTGGCGACTACGTGGAGATGTGCCGCGGGCCGCACGTCGAGCACTCGGGCCAGATCGGCGTCGTCCACTTGACCCGCGTCGCCGGCAGCTACTACCGCGGCGACGAGCACAACAAGATGCTCCAGCGCGTCTACGGCATCGTCGCGAAGGACGCCGCCGAGCTCAAGGAGATCCTCGACCGCGCCGAGGAGGCGAAGCGCCGCGACCACCGCCGGCTCGGCGTCGAGCTCGACCTCTTCCACCTCGACCCGGAGGATCCGGGGCAGATCTTCTGGCACCCGAAAGGCTGGAGCATCTACGTGACGCTGCAGGACTACATGCGCGAGAAGCTCGTGAAGGACGGTTACTGCGAGGTCAACACCCCGGCGATCATGCCGCGCAGCCTCTGGGAGCGCAGCGGCCACTGGGACCACTACAAGCAGAACATGTTCATCACCGAGAGCGAGAAGCGTGTCTTCGCGGTGAAGCCCATGAACTGCCCCGGTGCCCTGGAGATCTTCAAGAGCCGCACGCGCAGCTACAAGGACCTACCGCTCCGCCTCGCCGAGTTCGGCCACTGCGCCCGCAACGAGCCGAGCGGTACGCTGCACGGCATCATGCGCGTCAGGGGCTTCGTGCAGGACGACGCCCACATCCTCTGCACCGAGGACCAGATCGAGGCGGAGGTCGCGAAGTTCTGTCGGCTCCTCGTCGACGTCTACAGCGACTTCGGCTTCGAGAAGAACCTGATCGTCAAGCTCTCGACGATGCCCGAGGACCACGTCGGCGACGAGGCCACCTGGCAGCACGCCGAGGCGGCGCTCGCCGCAGCCTGCACGGCCTCGGGGATGAAGTACGAGATTCAGCCCGGCGAGGGGGCGTTCTACGGGCCGAAACTCGAGTTCACGCTCATCGACGCCCTGGGGCGGCCGTGGCAGTGCGGCACGATCCAGCTCGACTACCAGTTGCCGAGCGCGGAGCGCCTCAATGCGGAGTACATCGGCCCCGACGGCAAGAAGCACCACCCGGTGATGCTCCATCGCGCCGTCCTCGGCTCTCTTGAGCGCTTCATCGGCATCCTGATCGAGCATTACGCGGGGGCGTTCCCGCTTTGGCTCGCGCCGGAGCAGGTGCGCGTCTTGCCGGTCGCCACCAAGGCGAACTCCTACGCGGAGAAGGTCCGGGACGCGCTGGAGGCGGCGGGCTTCCGTGTTGGCGCGGACCTCTCGGGCGAGAAGCTCGGCGCGAAGATCCGCGAGGCGTCGGTGCAGAAGGTGCCCTACCAGGTCGTCGTCGGCCCGCGGGACGAGGCGGCCGGCACGATTTCCGTGCGTTCGCGCACCGAGGGCGACCTCGGGGCGATGTCGATCGACGACTTCCTCGCGCGCCTCAAGGCGGCGCCGAGAAACTGAGCTGCGCGACGGCCCAGCAGGAACATTCGCAAACCTCAGGAGCTGGAGAGTCATGGCCTGGTACGTGAAGAACGATGTGAAGCCGAAGATTCCGCCGGCGAAGGCGCTCTGGGCGATCTGCCCGAAGTGCCACAGCCATTTCGAGAAGTCGGTCTGGAAGAAGAACAACTCCAT
>CACYCW010000232.1 GCA_902773015.1 uncultured bacterium | reverse complement strand
GAACTGGAAGCGCTTGCGGGCTCCGGGCTGGCCGGGCTTCTTGCGCTCCTTCATGCGGCTGTCACGCGTCATGCAGCCGGCCTTCTTCAGCGCAGCGCGGGTCGTCTCGTCCGCCGCGACGATCGCGCGGGCGAGCCCGTGGCGAATAGCACCCGCCTGGCCGGAGATGCCACCGCCCTTCGCATAGGCGACGACATCGATATTCGCCATGTCGTAGCCGGAGATGGCGACGGGCTGCTTCAGGTAGTCGCGCAGCGCCTCACTCGGCAGATACTGCTCGAGCGCGACGCCGTTGACGGACCACTTGCCCTCGCCCTCGACGAGATTGACGCGCGCGGTCGCGGTCTTGCGACGGCCGGTGCCTGCGGAAATTGCCTTCTTGGTAGCCATTTTCTAAACCTCCCTTAGAGCTTGATCTCGACCGGCCTCTGCGCCGCGTGCGTGTGCTCGGCGCCGGCGAAGACCTTCAGACGGGTCATCATCTTGCGCGCGATGTTGTTCTTCGGGAGCATTCCCCAGACCGCCTCCTTGATCATGCGGTCAGGATGCGACGCGCGCATCTGGGCGGCGGTGAAGTGCTTGAGCCCATCCCGGTAGCCGGAGTAGCGCTGGTAGTCCTTCTGCTGCTCCTTCTTGCCCGTGAGCTTCACGAGAGCGGCGTTGGTGACGATCACGAAGGCACCCGCGTCGACGGACGGGTCGAACGTCGGCAGGTCCTTTGCGCGCAGCTTGTTGGCGATGATGACGGCGAGGCGGCCAAGCGGACGGTCCTTCGCGTCGATGATGAACCATGGGCGGTTCTCGCCCGGGTTCGGAGCACGATAGCTCTTCTGCATCTTTCTTTCTCTTCCCTTTTTGCGGATTTGTGCCCTTTGTCCGGGGTTTTGTCCGCGGTTTACCCTGGCCACCGGTTAGTCCCCGATGACGAATTGTCGGGTAGTATACCAAAAACCGCCCCTTGTGCGCAAGGGGGTATTTGCAAGAAAACGTCAGACTGCGACCTCAAACCGATATTCCGAGCGGTTGCAGCCGAGCGTGTTGAGGTAGCGGCAGCCCGATGCCGCGGCGACCGAACCGGCCACGCCGTTCACGTCCTGGCTGCGCCCAGTGTCACGGATTATGAGCCGCACGGTCCCCGGCGTCTCGATCGAGACGAAGTACTCGCAGACGACCGCGCGCGCATTCGCCTTCATCGTCAGGGCACCCATCTCACGCACGACCGCCGCGATCCGGACGACCGCGTCCTCGTAGATGCCAGCATCGTTCAGGAACTCGGCGATGCGGTCCCCCGCGTCCGAGAGCGACCACTCCGTTAGCCGCACCGCGAAGTCAATCGACCGCCCGTCATCGCGCGAAATGAGCCACGGGAAGAGCTCCCGCCCGTGCCGCAGCCGCACGTAGACGAGCGGATACGCCGCCGCAAGCGCATAGCCTGCCGCAAAGCCCGCCCACATCCCGCGCGAACCGTATGCAAGCCCCAGCGCCAGTACGCCGATCATCGGACAGATGAAGTCCTTCACCACGGTGACGGACACGGCGAAGCGGATGTGGTGGACGACGAGGAAATGCGTATTCGCCATCATCAGGAAGCCCATGAACGGCATTGCCAGCGCCAGCAAGCGGATCGCCGCCACCGCCTCCGGCAGGAGCGGGGCGGAGGCGCCGCGGATGCCGTAGAGCGGCGCGATCACTGGCGCGAACACGAAGAAGACCGCGCCGCAGACGACGCCTTCCGCTGTCGCCATGAACGCCGCGTGCCCCGCCAGCTCGCGTAGGGCCGGGCTGTTCCCCTCGCCGTCGTACATGCCGCCGAGCGGAATGAGCGCCTCGCCGATGCCGTCGAAGACGATGGAGAACTCCACCACGCTCGCCGCGAGCGCAACGACCGGCAGGAGGTCCTGTCCGAAGCGCGCCACGGTGAACCGGTTGACGATCGCGATCAGGACGCCCCAGCAGACGTAGATGGTCGAGTCGGCGAGCGAGGCCGCGCACGTCTCGCCGAGGTCGTGCGCGGAGGGCCGCCAGTGCAACTTCAGGTGGTTGTCGCGCCGCAGGAAGTGGAACGCGCACGCGACGAGCACGATCACCATCGTGAGCGCTGTGCCAGCCGAGGCGCCGCCGGCATCGCCCATCGTACGCGTGAAGAGGATCGAGAGCGCGACCGTGCCAGTGACGTGTAGGGCGCCGGCGACCGCCGCGAGCGTGACGTCACCGTCCGCGTAGACGAGCGCCTCCATGAGCAGCACCGCGGGCAAGAGCCCCATCGCGAGAGCCTGCCAGCGCCAGTAGGCGGCCGCCTGCACGCGCACCGCGCCGGTGACGCCAGTGAAGTCGAGGAACGCCTCGCCTCCGAGGCGCATCACGAGGAAAATGGCGGCGCCCATCGCCACGGCGAGCAGGAGCGACTGCGTGAAGACGGCGCGGGCGCGGCGCTCGTCGAACGCGCCCATCGCCCTCGAGAAGACGAGCGCGGTGCCGACGGACAGGATCGACGCGAGGAAGCTCGCGATGCCGAAGGCGGGCGTGCACGTGTTCACCCCGGCAAGCCCGTCCCCGCCCACGAGATTGCCTACGACGACGGAGCCCGAGAGCATGACGATGTAGTTCACCGACATCGTCATCGTGGCGACGGCCAGCATCTGGTTGAACTTGTGTCGAACGAAAGATACGGTCTTCACCGGCGGTCCTTCCCCTTCCTCTTCGCCCCGGCCGCGCCCTTGGCCCGCCGACGGCCGCCCCTCGCCGCAGACGGCGCGGCCTTGCCCTTCAGCTCGGCGATCTGGTCGCGCAGATACGCGGCACGCTCGAACTCCAGGTTGTCCGCCGCCTCCAGCATGTCCTTCGTGAGCTCGGCCAGGAGCTCGGCCGTGTCGCCGCCGGACGCGGTGACGACGGGCACGACGCCCGAGGTGCGTCCGCTGCGGAAGACGTAGGCGCTCTCGTTGATCGCGCGCTTCACCGAGTGCGGCGTCACTCCGTGCGCCGTGTTGTAGGCGATCTGCTTCTCGCGATGAGACTTCGTGATGCGCAGGAGGTCGCGTATCGCGTCCGTCTTGTGGTCCGCATAGAGGATGACGCGTCCCTTCTCGTGCCGCGCCGTGCGGCCCGCCGTCTGCACGAGCGAGGTCGTCGAGCGGAGAAAGCCCTCCTTGTCCGCATCCAGGATCGCCACGAGTGCGACCTCGGGCAGGTCGAGTCCCTCGCGCAGCAGGTTGATGCCCACGAGGACGTCGAACTCGCCCTTGCGGAGCCGCTGCAGGATCGCCACGCGCTCGATCGCGTCGATGTCGCTGTGCAGGTACTCCACGCGGATTCCCGCCTCGTGCAGGTACTGCGAGAGATCCTCGGCGCTGCGCTTGGTGAGCGTCGTCACGAACACGCGGTCCTTCGCGGCGACGACCTTGGCGATCTCCTCGATGAGATCGTCGATCTGGCCCTTCAGGGGACGGATCTCGATCTCGGGGTCGAGGAGTCCGGTCGGGCGGATCACCTGCTCAGCGACCGTCTTCGACTGGGAGTACTCGTAGTCGCCCGGTGTCGCCGAGCAGTAGACGATCTGCTTCACCTTGGCGTTGAACTCGTCGAAGGTGAGCGGACGGTTGTCCTTCGCGCTCGGCAGGCGGAAGCCGTAGTCGACGAGCTTCGTCTTGCGCGCCTGGTCTCCGTTGTACATGGCGCGGATCTGCGGCACGGAGACGTGGCTCTCGTCGATGATCGTGAGGAAGTCGTCGGGGAAATAGTCGATGAGGCACTCGCCTGCGGTGCCCGGGGCGCGTCCGGTGAGCGGACGCGAGTAGTTTTCGATGCCGTTGCAGTAGCCGAGCTCGCGCATCATCTCGATGTCGTACTCGGTGCGCTCGCGGAGGCGCTGCGCCTCGAGGAGCTTGCCCTT